>JALSNH010000105.1 GCA_026987085.1 Aquificota bacterium
TTTAACTACTTTTAAGAAAAATTAGAAAGAGCGTTCAACAAAATAAAGGAAGCATTTTTAGTTATTTCTCTATTTGAGAAATAGCTTTTTCTTCTTCTTCTTCCTTGTAGTGAATCCAATCGTTGTAGACGCTCTCTATCGGTTTATCGAAGTTGAAATATTTGAGTGGGAAGCTATCGAGCCTTTGCTCCCTTAGTTCCGATAGCTTTATCTCCGCAACCGTTCCGCCGTTGTCTTCGAAATTTATAGCCACAACGAGGTCCTTATCGGTAGGAATTACCTTTATTAGCTTATCCCTAACTATACCGCTTTCTACTCCTTTGGTGCCCTTACTTTTAACCGGAACCGCCTCGGAACGGACCTTTTTAACCCTACCGCTTCGGGTGATGAATATTAAATAGGGTTCCTCATTGAGGGCGGCTATACCGCTTACTTGGTCGTCCTTGTCGAGTTTTATTGATATTGCACCTTTGGAGGACATACCGGTTGCAGGAACCTTGTTTGTTGGAAATCTTAGAACTTTACCTTTTTCGGTGTAGACAATAATATCGCCCCAATCTTGGGATTCCCATACACCTACAACCTCGTCTCCTTCGGTAAGTTTTATAATCGGCGAACCTGCACGGGTGTAGTTGAAATCTTCCAAAGAGAGTTTTTTTACATAACCCTTTTTGGTGGCTATTAGGAGTCTTCCGAACTCCCGACGGAAGGTTCCAATTATTTTTTCACCCTCTTTGAGTTTTATGCGGGAGGTTTTAAAGAGCTTGTCGCCGGTAACCCAGTAGGTTCTACCGAGGTTGGTCGCTATAAAGAGTCCCTCTTTGGCGGAAACTTTTAAAAGTCCCACCACCGGTTTGTCGAACTCCCTCTGCTCCTCGTCCTCGAGGGGTTGAACAACTCCATCTTTAAACACCACAACGGGTATTAAACCTTTGGAAAACTCTCCTTGGATATATTCGATAAAGGTCCTCCTATCGTCGCCATATTTTTTAACCAACTCTTGGAGTTCCTTTTTGAAAATATCTATCTTCCTCGCCTGTTTGAGAAGTATGTTTTTGTAATCCTCTATCTGTTCTTTCAATTTTTTGGCTTCCTCCTCGAGGGCTTGGGTTTCCAAAGAGGTCAACCTTTGGAGTCTCAAATCTAAAACAGCCTGCGCTTGGGTCGGTGTTAAGTTAAATTCCTCTACCAGTTTCGCTTTGGCCTCGTCCCCTGTTTGGGAACCTCTTACTATTTCGATAACCCTATCGATGTCCTTGACAGCCTTTAGGAGACCTTCAACGATATGGAGCCTTTTTTCCGCCTTTTTGAGGAAATATTTGGTTCTCCTCGTAATGACCTCTATTCGGTGTT
This sequence comes from Aquificota bacterium, assembly GCA_026987085.1. Lineage (GTDB taxonomy): Bacteria > Aquificota > Aquificia > Aquificales > QOAS01 > QOAS01. The sequence continues at coordinate 1,354 of JALSNH010000105.1, forward strand.
TTATAAACTCCTGAAGGAGCTCTTTTAACCCTACCTGTTTGGGTTCGCCATCTACAAGGACGACCATATTGACGGAGAAGTTCTTTTTAAGTTGGGTGTATTTTAAAAGTTGTTTAATAATCTTTTCCGGTTCTCCGTAGCGGGAAACTTCGATAACTATTCTGATACCTTCCTTGTCGCTTTCGTCCCTTAGGTCGGTGATGTTTTTAATCTTCTTGTCGCGGGCCAGCTGGGCAATTCTCTTTATAAGTTCCGCCTTGTTTACCTGATAGGGGAGCTCGGTAATAACGATAAGCTCTTTGCCACCCTTTTGTCTCTCTACGTGTATTTTTGCCTTTAGGTGTATCGAACCTTTACCGGTTTTGTAGATTTTAATAAGGTCCTCTTTGCTGTTTTCTATAATCGCACCGGTCGGAAAGTCGGGGGCCTTTATATACTTTTCGACAATCTCCTCGACCGTTAGGTTGGGGTTTTCGGCCAAGGCTATGAGGGCTTTTGCCACCTCTTTAAGGTTGTGAGGCGGTATCGATGTGGCCAGACCTACCGCTATACCGGTTGTTCCGTTGCATATGAGGTTGGGAAACTTAGACGGTAAAACTTTGGGCTCGTTAACCGAACCGTCGAAGTTGGGTTGCCAATCTACCGTATCCTTGTCGATATCTTCGAGCATTTCGACCGCCAAGGGGGTGAGGCGGGCTTCCGTATTGTGGTTTATAAGACCGTTACCCACAAAGGAGTGGCATTCGCTTAATACCCTTACCGAGTAGACCTCTTTAAGGCCGGTAAATTCCTTTTTAACAACTTTGGTAAAGTAGTAGCGGTTCCTCAAAAGGTTTTCTATTAGCTCCCAATCCTCAGGGTGGAGGTACTTTTTAAGTTCCTCTTTGTGTTTCTCTAAGCTTTCATACCTATTTAGGTTGTGCCTTTTGAAAAATTCTCCAAAACGGTAGCGGTATTTTTTCCTTAGATACTCCTGGAGGAACGGAATCTTATCGCTCCTGCTAAGGGCTTTACCTTTATATTTTTCCAACAGTTGGAGAAGTTTTTCCCGCTTCCTTGTTAGGAAGCCTATCTCCTCGGCGAACCTTTTAACGTTATGGTATCCGCTTATTAAAAGCCTGTAGCCGTTGGTATCTTTGTGAAGCTTAGCAACCACTCCGAAGTTTAGAAGCACTACTTGAAGTTGTTTTAAGAGCTTTAAACTTTTTGAGTGGTAGGTTATATAAACGGTATTTTTGCCTTCGTTTACCGAGCCGTCCCCCTCGAAGAGGGCTCTTAAAAATGCCCTTTGGACCCTTTTGGAGGACTTTAGAACTACCGTAGGTATCTCTTTTTCTTCCGATTTAACACTTCCCAACCTGTCGGTTAATTCTTCTACCACCGCCTTAGTGTGTATTTGGTATTCGTAAAGAGTCCTTCCGCTGGGGAGTTTTCTTTCATACCTACAAAGGTTTGTACTGTAGCTTCTCCTAAAGGAGGTTTCAAAAACTTCGCAAAACTCCCTGTCGGTGTTGTTAAAACCTACCCTACCTTTGGAGGTGTATCCTTCGCTTACAAGACTTCCCAAAAGGAGTGCCTCATCTTCTGTTATCTCATTCTCTTGGGGGAAATATTGGGAACCCCTTGCCGCTACGAGGTAATCTCCCTCTTTGACATCCTCCAAGAGTTTCCACTCAAATTTGGGTTTACCCATTTGGGGGTCGGTTGTCCAAACCAAAACGGGGTGGTTGAAGGTTCCTTCTATTTCCAACCCGAGGTCGGTGGTTATTTTTAAAACCGGGTGGGTTCCCGAATGGAAGAGTTTGTCCGCCTTGTGGATTTTTCTATTTAAAGAGACCACTTTAAGGTCTATATCGTTATCGCTGTTGGGTTTAGCATCGGGAACAATCTTCCTAATGGGGATTAAACCTTTGTCGGTTAATATTAAGGTGTCTCCAACAACGCAGTAACGCATTGCGGCGGCGGGGTCGCCGTCAATTGAACCGAAGTTTCCCTGACCGTCGATAAGGGGGTAGCGCATAGTAAAGGGTTGGGCAAGCCTTACCAAGGTGTCGTAAACCGCCTGGTCTCCGTGGGGGTGGTAAAAGGAGAGAATATGACCGACAACCCTTGCACTCTTTTTATAGGGTTTATTGGGCAAAAGCCCTATTTCATACATTCCGTAAAGAATTCTTCGCTGGACAGGTTTTAGGCCGTCCCTCACATCGGGAATGGCACGGCCTATAATAACGGACATCGCATAGTCGAGGTAGGATTGCTTAGCCTCCTCCTCTATAGGGACCTTTATTATCTCTTCGGACATGGTATTATATTATAACTTACACTTATAAC
>JALSNH010000106.1 GCA_026987085.1 Aquificota bacterium
TTTCATTTATTCCTCCGAACCCTTAGCAGGAGCTTTCTTTAGCCAATTCAACCGCCTTTTTGGCACCTTCCCACATATCCTTAACGGGGATAATGTTAAGTCCACTTTCGAGGAGGAGTTTTCTACCTTCTTCGGCGTTGGTTCCCTCAAGCCTTGCCACTATGGGAACCCTTATTTCAACCATTTTGGAGGCTTCGATAATACCTTTGGCGAGCCTATCGACCCTCAAAATTCCACCGAAGATATTGATAAATACCACCTTAACATCGGGGTCGCCCATTAGGATGCGGAAGGCGTTGGCTATCTGCTCAACGTTGGCTCCGCCACCAACATCGAGGAAGTTGGCCGGTTCTCCTCCTGCCAATTTAACAATATCCATAGTGGTCATAGCAAGACCGGCACCGTTAACCATACATCCGATGTTTCCGTTGAGCTTAACATAGTTAAGGTTATACTTTTTGGCTTCCCTCTCTTGGGGTGGAAGTTGCTCTTCGTCCTCGAGCTCCGCAAGGTCGGGGTGTCTGTAGAGGGCATTATCGTCGATATCCATTTTGGCGTCGAGGGCTACAACTTTACCCTCTTTGGTTAAGACTAAGGGATTAATCTCCACAAGGGAAGCGTCCTCATTTTTATAGATTTCCCACATTTTGAGGAAAATCTTTGCCGCATCCTTTACAGGCAAACCCAATTTAAAAGCCAACTTGCGGGCTTGGTAGGGCATAAGACCAAGTTCGGGGTCGATGGTTTCGATAATTATTGCATCGGGGTTTTCTTTAACAATTTCCTCAATCTCCATACCACCGGCGGCGGAAACCATTAATACCGGTTTGGACTTACTTCTATCGAGGGTAATAGCTGCGTAAAACTCTTTATCGATATTGGTAGCTTTTTCAATTAAAACCCTCGTTACAGGCTTTCCGTCGGGGCATTGGAAGGTTTTTAAAGTTTTTCCGAGCAGGGAGCTTACCGCCTCCTCAAGCTCGTCCATGTTTTTAACAATCTTTACTCCACCCGCTTTACCACGGCCTCCGCAGTGGACTTGGGCTTTTACAACAAGGGGGAACTCGCCAAGCTCTTCCGCTATCTCTTTTGCCTGTTCGAGGCTGAAGGCCGCCTTTCCTTCGGGAACGGGAATACCGTATTTTGCAAATATCTCCTTGGCCTGGTGCTCGTGCAACTTCATTTAAAAACCTCCCAACGGTTTTTTAAGTTAATGTTAACAACGGTTGGCAATAAGTACCTTAACTTTTGGAGGATTAATCTATAAGCTCCGCAAGGAGAAAATTTGAAACCAAAAATCCCTTTTCGTTAAAAGCTAAATTTTTACCTCCTTCGGTAGGTCGGAAATACTCTTTTACAACCTCGGGCGGAAGCTTTTTTTCAATCCACTCCTTCGGAACTCCTTCGGTAGTTCTTAGAGCCATAATCAGTTTCTCCTTAAAAAGTTCCCTCTCGTTGAGCTCTATCATTCGTTCCACCGGTAGGGCATCTCTTTTTAAAAGTTCCACGTAGCGGGTTAGGTTTTTTAAATTGCTCCACCTCTTAGTTCCGTCAAAACTCCAAGCCCCCGCCCCGACACCTAAAAAGGGTTCGCTTCTCCAATAGAGAAGGTTGTGTTTCGAACGGTAATTCCCACCTTTGGAAAAATTGGAGATTTCATACCTTTCAAAGTGCAGCTTTTCCGTCTCCTCCAATAGGGTGTAGTAGAGCTCTTCTATCCGCTCCTCCGAAGGAAGTTTAAAAAAACCCTTTTCTACAAGTTGGCTTAGCGGAGTTTCCTCGTAAACCGTAAGAAGGTAGGCCGAAAGATGAACCACCGACAGGTCTTTTAGAATCTTAAACTCCTCTTGGAGGTCCTCTTTTGTCTGCTTGGGAAGGCCCCAAATAAGGTCAACGGAAATATTTTCAAAACCAACTTTGGAAGCATTTTCAATAGTCCTTAAACTATCTTTGACGGTATGTTTCCTTCCCAACACCTTTAGGTTTTTCTCTAAAAAACTTTGAACCCCGATAGAGATTCGGTTAACTCCAATCTCCAACAGTTGTTTAAAATCCTCCTTCGAATAACTTTCGGGATTTACCTCTATCGTTATCTCTTCAACCTTCGAAAGGTCTACAATTTTTGAAAGTTCACTAAAAAAAGTATCGTAAAGCTTTGGAGGAACCACCGAAGGTGTTCCTCCACCCAAATAAACCGTTTGTAGGTCAAAGTTATAGATATCCCTATAAAGTTCTATTTCCTTCAAAACCGCATTTAGGTATTCCTCAAAGCTTATCGGTCTACCTAAAATGGAGAAAAAATCGCAATAGGGACACTTTTGGTTGCAAAAGGGTATGTGGATATAAAGGCCTTTCAATTTTATTTCCGTTAAATTACTATGCGGTTCCTGCATTTTTGAATACCACTAATATTTCAAATCACTAAGTAGGTATAAAACCCGAACTTATGAAAGCGGGTGTAGGTGGTCCTTATGGTTTCAATTCCACTAAGTTGGTATAAAACGAGCGAATGTGATGTTGTGTTTATTGAGTTGTTTGAAACAAAGTTTCAATTCCACTAAGTCGGTATAAAACATTTGAAACATCAGAAGGTAAGTATTGGGTAGTAGAGTTTCAATTCCACTAAGTCGGTATAAAACTATCCGGAACCGAATGTATCTCTTTGAAGCGATTAAAACCCATTTGTTTCAATTCCACTAAGTCGGTATAAAACACTGGGGATAGTTTTAACTCCTACCAGAATCTTTCCGGTGCGCATGTTTCAATTCCACTAAGTCGGTATAAAACCAGGAGATTTCCACCCGCACTGGCACGGTATAGCTTTGTTTCAATTCCACTAAGTCGGTATAAAACGTTTCCATAACTCTCTTAGATGCTCCTTTTCTTTACTGTTTCAATTCCACTAAGTCGGTATAAAACAATATCTGGAAGCTATTTTCGATACTGTATTTGACATGTTTCAATTCCACTAAGTCGGTATAAAACCCAACAACATGCAAACCATTTTCAGTTGCCAAAGAGCCTACCTCTCTTAGGTTAATTTTGAATTTTAAAAACATTTGCAGGAAATTTCAAGTAGTTAATTTTCACTTACCCTTTAGTTGTGTTCTATACCAAATTTATTCGCTATCTTCGGAATTTGTATTTCAACAATTTCCTCAAACGGAGTATAAATGCACAAAAATCTACAAATCTATACATCAAGATGCAAAGATGTAATTATCCTGCACTAAAGTGCAAAGCTTCGGGCGGATTTACACCTTTTATAGATATGGGTTTTAATCGATGCCACTAAGCTCTTTAAGGAGTTGATAATATTTAGCTGTAATTTTGAGATTATTGTATGAAAGTCGGGTTATTGCATAGGTTAAAACTCTTTCCTGGATCTTTGCTCTTCTATGTAGCGTTTTAATAGTTTTGAAAGAAACATTTCCAACGGAACTAATGAAATACGAGCGTATCCAGAGAAGGAAGTTTTTTTGAGGTAAAGTGGGAACTTGTATAGCAGTATAAGGATTTTAAAATTCAACCTTTGAAATTCTTTAAAAACTCAGCCTTAAAAAGTTCTTTATTGTCGGTGATTACAAATATTTCTTGAACCGTTGTGCCATTTTTTAATAAAAGTTTCCATCCC
>JALSNH010000107.1 GCA_026987085.1 Aquificota bacterium
TAGGATTAAAGTTTTTTAAAAACCATTTTAGTTCCCGTATAAATTGTTTCCAAACTTGGTCGTAGGTCATTAGGATGTAGTAAAAAATAGCGGTTCTAAAAGCCCCCTTTATTTCGCTACCGGGAATGTAGACCCCTTTTAGGGTTTTTATAAACTCTTCAACTTCCGAAGGTTTAAATTCTCCTTCTACTTCTAAAGTGTAGTCGGGTTTTAATTTGTCCACACTTAGGTTTAGTTCTTTTAAAAGCCCGTTTAGTGATTTGGAGGAAACCTCCCCCGCAAGTTTTAGCATCAAATTCTTTAACTTTTCGGGTGGAAAAATTTTCGCCACCTGTTTAGTAAGATTGTCAAATTTAAAAACCTTGGCGGTTTTTCCCTCAATATAAACCTCTATAGGTAAAAGTTTGTTTCCGTTCCCTATAAAGGTCGGGGTAAGTATTTCTAACCGCAAAGGTGAGGACTGGTTCATTGGTTAGACCTCCTAAAGTTATTCAATCTCGGTTAATCCCTTTAGTACCCAAGTTTTTATTTGTTCTAACCTATTGGGGTTGTAGCGAATGAAAATATCTTTACCCGCAGGAGAGTATTTAAGCTCTATTTCTGCCCTACTCAATCCCGCATGGGCTAAAAAGTTTCTTTCCGCTATGCTTTCCTTCTTTGCTTTGTCCTTTTTGGCTTCTACGTTGCTTTCGTTTTCTTCTTCACCTTCAATTAGCTCCTTAAGGCGTTTCCAACAGTTTAAAGATTTACCTTCATTTAGGAGTTTTTCAACAACCGAGGCTATTTCCCCTTTGGTTCTACCTTCGCAATCTCCCAATTCCTTGGTTATAGCTATTAGCTTTTTCTCATCTTTAGCAAAGAGTTTGCAAGCGAAATCCCTCAGCTCTTTAAGGCTTACCTCTTTCCTTTCTAGAAAATATGAATCGCTCAAAGCTTCCGTCAGCAGGTTATAAAGGTAACTTACCAATAAAACTTCGGTATAAGGGTGGAAGCATAGGGCTCTCCTTATGGAGGTTTTATTTCCCTCCACCGATAGGGTTATCCCGTTATAGTAAACCTCAAAAAGTTTATCTATTAAGGGTTTTATCCGATTGGTAGGAGTGTGAAAAGTTTTCACTGCTAAGGGTAGACCGTTATAAAAAGCTCCAATTATTAGAGGAATGTCTTTGACAATAAGATTTTGGTATTCCTTTTTAATGAACTTTCCCAATTGCCCTTTTAAAGAAGAGAATCTTTTATCAAGCAGCCCCAATGATGAAACATAAGTAGTTCCTTCTTTAGCTTTATATCTATATACTCCTATAGGAATTTTCTTTTCCTCAATTTCTACAACATTCAGAGGTGTATTTTCGTCAACGAATGGCTCGCTTGCTATCATTTTAAAAGTTATATCAACCCCAAAAAAACTAATAATTTCTAAAACCAACCCAAGTGCTTGGTAAACCATAATTGGAACAAAATTCCAACCGTGGGAAGCATCAAAAATTACCTCTAAATATTCCTCTTCAAAGATTTCCTTTAGGTTTCTCTCCAAAAGTTGGATGAAATTCCATAGAGCTACAAACTTTAAGTCCTTGGATTCTCCTTCAATGGCTAAATACTCTTGGCTACGCCTCCAAAAGTATGTTCCCTTTCCACCCGGTAGGATTACTAATTTGGCAGACTTTATTTGGAATTTCTCAAAATATTGTTCCTTTATGTAGTTTTCTAATTTTTCCCTTAAACTGTCATAGGTTTTTACATCTTTTCCAACCACCGAAGGGTAGGCTAAGCTATCTCCAACCATAATAAGGGTTTCATTGGGATTTTCCACTTTCTGAACCAATCCTAAGTGATTGGCAGATTTTATAGATTCCCCTTTATAGTGGTATTCAACCTCTTTCCACCCCGAGGGGTCTCCCCAGGCGGAAATTAACCACTTCATAAGGATATAATTTTTGATTAAAAAAATCAAAAAGTGAAAAAAATTACATTTTCTTTACCAACTCCGAAAGGTTTATTTCTACTCCATTAAAAACCTCAAAGGGTTCGTTCCAATTTTGAACAACCCACTTTTGGTTTTTGGTTGCGACCATAACCTTTTTAGGTTTGGTTAATATCCAAATAACCCTTTCTACGCCCGCATCTAAAAGCTCCTGGGTTTTTTCAAAAATATATTCCTCCACCGAGTGGTAATTGCTTAAATCCGCCTTGGTGTCTATCTCTATAGCCACCTTTGGAGGGACTTTTGTATACCCACCGCTAAAGGTGAATTTTTCCTTCTCAAAAACCGCTATATCCAAAAGGCGGAAGCTCTTTTCGGAAGTATAAAAGCCGAGTTCACCCGTCATAATGACATATTTGCTCAAATCCAACTCTTTACCCAACAGGAAGGAAATCATGAAAACCAAAAACGCATGAAGGTCGCTACTACCCATAACAGCCTCCAAAGGGAGTTCTCCTTTTAAAACCTTTTCGTAATTGCGGTAATAAATTGGTTTGCCGTTTACTTTTTCGTAAATTAAGGCTTTAGGTATATCCCTTTTTTCCTCCGCTTTAGTTTTTTTAACCTCCTTAACCGCCTGCATTAGGAAGCCTCCTTTAGCAGTTCCTCTAAATTCAGATTAACTCCATTAAAAACCTCAAAAGGTTCGTTCCAATTCTGAACAACCCACTTTTGGTTTTTGGTTGCAACCATAACCTTTTTGGTTTTGGTAAAAACCCAAATAACCCTTTCCACGCCCGCATTTAGCAAGTCTTGGGTCTTTTCGTGGGCATACTCTTCCAAACAGCAATATTTGGATAAATCTGCCTTTGTGTCCACCTCTATGACCACTTTAGGAGGAACGGGTATTAACTTGTCCTCCAATAGGTAGGGTTTTACCTTTTCCCTCTCAAAAATCGCTATGTCCAAATTTCTCCAAGAGTTTCTTTTATAAAGAAATCCCACTTCGTTGGAAAGGATTACGAACTTTTTCCTATTGAGGTGGCTAAGTAAAAATTCAATTAATAACATTATGAGGTAAGCCTGCAAACCGCTACTACCCATAACCGCCTCCAAAGGGAGTTTTCCGCTCAAAACTTCTCTGTAACCTCTGTAGTAGATAGGTTTTCCATTGACTTTTTCGTATACCAACGCTTTTAGTAATTTTTGCCTTTCCTCTTTAGGAAGTTTTTTACTTTTAACCTCGGTGGTTTTCATTTTCTAACTCCTTATAGTTTGGAAAATTAACCCAAAAAGGAGAGGAAAAAACCCAACCCGTAGGCGCAGATTGTGGAATTTCCCACCCTTAGAGTTTCCTTTAAACTCCCCACAACTTCTGAAGGTTCTTTTAAACTCAAAATAGAACCCTCTTTGAGGTAGGTTATAGCCTTTTTCCAAACGGGAAGGTTTACAAAGGAGGGGTCAAAGTATCCGAGGCTCTTGTCCACCGCTGAGCGCTCAATTTTTACCTCGTAGAGGCTTCTTTCTATATCTATATATGTAGTAGGAGTAGCAGGTGAAAGGAGGTAAATTCTCTCTCCTTTATTTGTAAAGTCTTCAAGCCCTTCGGGGATAATCTCTTTTTTCTCTTCAAATTCAAACCGTCCCAAACCTACCGTTTTGTTTCCTCCGAGCCTGACCACCTTTAGGGCTACTTTAGCCTTTTCAAACCACTTTTGGTTGTAAACTTTAAACAGAACCGCAAAGGGGTTATAAACATTTACCACCTCGTTGTGAAGTTCCCCCTCTTTAGCGGTAAAGGTTAGGCGGTTTATTGGAGTTTTAACCGTTAGGGTAGTCTCCTTTAGTTTGGGTGCCTCTTTGGTGTATTTTTCTAAAGCCTCTGCAACCTCCTGGGGGTCTTTATCTTCCGCATTACCTTCTTTCGGAAAGAGTTTTTTTAAAATTTCCCCGAAAAGTTCCTTTTCGCTCTTTATCTTTCCCGAAAGGATTTTTTTCAAAACATCCCACTCTATTAGGGAAAGTTTTTTAAACCTTTTACTTACGGGGTATCTCCTTTTTAGTTCCTCTCTGTTGGAATTGTCAAATATTGAACCCTCCAAAGGGGGGCGGAAAAACCACAATTCCCCCTTTTTGTCTATTGGCAAAGGAGAGGAGAACACAAAAGGTGGATTTCCATTTTTATATTCACTCAAAAAGTTTTTAAGTTCATCCTCTCCGTAGAATTTTCTAATACCCCAACATATTGCCCCAAAGAGGGTGTTGGCGGTTATCTCACCCCTAAAGGGGGATTGGGGATAAAAGACCAAAGCGGTGAGCATCTTCAAACCCCTTTTAAGGTTTTTAACACCTTTTGGTAAAGGTTTATGTAGTCCCCTATGTGGGAGAAAATTTCCTCCGCAACCTCTTGGTGGTATGTGTGGGAGGTTCGGTTTCTATCGTCCACCGCCTTTAGGAGTTTGTAAGTTTCTTCCTCATTTAGATATCCCGCTGAGAAAAATTCCCTTATACAGGATTTGGGTGATTTACAGACCATTCCTTCCCTCTCTTTGAGGAACTCTTTTAAAGTTTTCCACATTATTTCGGTTGTAAATTCAAACCTCTGAATGGTGCTATCCCTAAAAATCTCATAATGCTCCTTTCCCTCCATAAGTTTGGCAAGTTCGTAAGCCTCCCTCAGTCGGTTTAGGGCTTTCTCAAAATCCTTTAAGAGTTTCTCTATAGCCATCTTTTTCCCTCTTTGAGGATTACCTCTTTTAGGTATCCCGCTTCGGAAAGGTCTACCACATCTACCTTGTAAGGGAAATTGCCCTCTTCCAATATATACCTAAGGAGGGTTAGCTCCTTTGATATATCCTCCTCCGAAAGGAATGCAAGGTCAAAATCCGAACTTTGGGAGTGGTTGCCTCTTGCCCTTGACCCAAAGAGGTAAACCTCTACCTTTTTTCCCTTAAAGAGTTCCTTTAAAAGCTCTTTTAACTCTTCGGGTGTTTTTATATCCCTTTTAACCACCATTGGAATTGTTTTGTAGTTTTTGGCTTAAATCGTTTAGTTTTTTGTTATTCCACTCTTTCAAAGTGCCTTTGAATATTTCCTCCTCTTGGGCATTGTTTTCAAAGTAATTTCTTCCCCTAAGGGTTATTGTTATTTCGCTAAATTCCACCTTTCCGTAGCCTCTGGAACCGCTTCCACCCAAATAGGAGTTTTCCAAAAGTTTTAGTCCCGTAATGAGTTTCTTTAAAAGCTCTATATCCTCATTGGAGTAAATATCTAATGTTATTTCTCCCTCAAATTCTACCCCTGCGGGGACGCGTTCATTGGTTCTTAAGTTTTGAGATTCGGAGGTTATTCTGTTTATTACATTCTCCACCTTAAGTTCGGTAAAAATACCCTCCCCTAAATGTTTATTTAAAAGCCTTATACTTTCCTCGGTAGGGTAGGCATCGCTAAATTCCACCCTCGGGGGACCCGGTAATTGGTTGGGAGGTAAATTTCTGAAAACTTTTATATCGCTAACACCAAACATTTTGCATATGGAACACACTCCACAATTGCACGGGCTACCTGCAATATTTTTAAAGTCGCTTATAAGCTTACTTAAATGTTTTTCCTCAAAATCTTTATTTCCTTTAAATTCCGCTTCATTAATATAGCTTTCATCTATACCGAATTGATTTATTAGAATCTGTTTCAATTTATCACTGTATTTGTAATTCTTTTTAACATCCTCTAAAAGTTTATTTTTGGCATAGTTCACCATATATTGAACGGAAGTTGTATTTTCCCTATCGGTTCCTTTAGGTTCTTTTAATTCCCATTCCAAGAGGGAGCGAATCTTTCCTTTTAAAGAGGAACCGGGTATATAGGGTGCATCTTTTGGAATAGTTCTATCTTTTAGTTCCAACTCCATGGGGAGTTTTATTACGGGATTGTCCACACCGCCGATTTCAAAGTTTTCCTTTGCACCCCCTATGTGGAGACCTGTTTTCAACTTTAGGTGGTATTTAATGGAAATTACCCCTAAAAGGGTGTAGGTTTGCATTTTTTAACCTCCCGCATATTTTCTAAAGTAGGCATAAAGGGCGGTTATAAAATCTTCTAATCGTTCAAAGGATTTTTGGAGTTTTTCCTCTTTGTTGCAGTTTTCCACCTTTTCCAAAACCAGCCTCATTAAATTTGCAAACTCTTTGGGCATTAAATCTCTTGCTTCACTGTAAGCTATAATCGGATATATACGCCAAAGGGCTATTTTTGCGTCCTTCAATTGTCCACCTTTAGCCTTGTAGGTAGCACTTTTTATTTCGTTAAAAAACTTTCGGAGTTGGGCAGTTTTTACTTCCTTTCTCGTATTATTCTTTAAATAAGAAGCCAATTTGTCCGCATAACCTTCAGGTTTTATAAGTTCCCTTAGGTCGGTATCGGAAAAACAATTCAAACTGCTAAGGTAGTTCTCAAAATCCTGAACTTCCTTAGGTTTCTGTTTTTTTGATTTACTCTCAAAGTTGCTTTTAGATTTTCCCCTATGAGAGTAGAATCTATTCATCTTCAAACCTCCTTGGTGGTTTTCTTTAAATTCCTCGTTAGCATCAAAAGGTAAGCCAAAAATACAAGTCCCCCTTCAAGGTTTACAAGTCCCTCCTTTTCGGGGTCTATAAAAATTTCTTCCAACTCCTTTTGGAGGTCTTCGTTTTTAACATTTCTCGCCAATTGGTAGTAAAAGTAGGGAATAAACCTGTAGAGTTCCTCTTCCCTTTCAACCGAGCCTTCTTTGGTGATGTCCTTTATAGCCTTTAACTTTATATAGAGTCGGTATAGGAGGCTCCTTGAGATGTCGCCGTTTTCAAAAAACTCCAATAGGTGGCGGGCTTTCTCTTCCAACTCCGAAAGTTTATTCCACTCTAAAACCGACTCAAAAAGGGCTATTTTGTCCTTTTTACCACTCTCGGAGACCTTGGATTTCGCCCTACCTTCAAGGGAGTCGGTAATATCGGAAGCAAGCCTTATAGGGAAGTTTCCTTTAAACAGACCCAAACCGGCGGATATTCCGAAGTTGGGATTTTTGCAGGTGTATTCCTCAAACTCCTTCCTAATGAGGGTAGCGGTTTTTATTGCCACATTCCAAGGAGCGATTAAAAATAGGTCGTCCCCACCGCTGAAGACGGTATAAACAACACTTTCCACTTCGGGTAGATATTTGGCTTCCTCACTATCTTTGTAGTCTTTTTCTAAAAGCTCCCTTTTTAGGTCTCTTAAAAATCTATCCACGTAAAGGGAAAAGAACAAATCCAACATCCTACTTAGGGTGGCTATCCGCGAAAAGGTGTAGTTCTTTATTCCCGCCATAAAGATTAAGCCGAGGTTGTCTACATCCGCCTTAAAGTAGCCTAATTTTTTGTCTCCCAAAGAGAGCTCCTCAAGGACCGTAAAGGGGATTATGTCGTTTTCTTTAAATTCCTCCTTTTGTTCCGATTTTTCCCTTTCTTCCTCCAATAGGGGTTTTAGGTTTTCATGCTCCACTTTGAGGGAGGGAACCGCTTGGCATATAAACCTAAAGCCGAGTATGTTGGGGTCGTTTTCTATGTCGGTTGCGTTGAGTTTGAAGATTTTTATCTCCCTTTTGAGTTTTCCCCAATCTATCCAACCCAACTCGGGAACGAAAACCTTTTTGTCAACAGCGGAGGCTATAAGTTTAAGGTTTTCCTCCGAAAGGAGAAATACCGTTCCCAACTTAGGGAGTTTAAAAAACGCTTTCCTTTCGTGGGGTTCTAAATTTTCATCCCTCAAAAAGGCTATATACCTAACTTTGGGAAGGAAAGCTCCCACCTGTTGAAAGGTTTCGCACCAAGGACAAAATTCTTTACCATCGTTTTCAGCTTTAACCTCCCACCCGCAGGAAGGGCATAGAATGATTTCTTCACCTTCCCTTATTAGTTTTTCTATCCTTTTGTTTGCAAGCTCATCCAACCTAAGGAGGTTTAACTTGAATTTTTTCCTCTTTTCGTTGGCTAATTTGGTATGAAGCCTTTTAACGACCTCTTGGTAGTTTTCCAAATCCTTTAGCGGGAATATCTCCCAAGCCAGAACAAAGCCGAGCCTTCCGCCAAACTCTTCTATAAGGATTCGCTCTATCTCCTTTTGAAATTTCTTTAACTTTTCCTCTATTCCCTCCTCAAAGCCTATAAGCAGTTGAAACTTTCCGGCGGAGGCATAAAGGGTGTTAATAGTCGGGTTGTAGTCTAAATTTTCCAAAATGTAGTTAGCTATAAGCTCGGGAAGTAATGCCAAAAAGAAACTCCTTGCCCTAAGTCGTTTGGCAACCCCCTTTATATTTCTAACCCCAAAGAGGAACTTTTGAATTCCGCTTATATCTCCCTCTATGAGGATTAGGAAGGGCTCTTTTCCCTCCCTTAGTTGTTTTAGGTTGTAATCAGTCACAAAGGAGGTCGCTATGGCGGATACACCCCTTGAGTGGTCAAATAAAGAGATATCCGGGTAGTGGTATGTTCCCTTTTCCCTATCGTAGGTAGAAGATGGAACACTCCAAAGGTATTTATAAAACAGGTAGTAAACTTTGGCGGTTAGCTTGGAAATATCTTTAACCCCTTTTAGGGTCTTCTCTAAAGCATTTTCAAAACCATCTAAGAGTTTCCCGTAATCACCATAAAGTTCCTCAAAGAGTTCCTTATCTACCTTTCTAACCTCCGAGGAAGTTCCGGATTTTTCCTCCAACAGAGAGGGAAAAATTAAATCTCTTACCTCTTTGGAGGTTGTATTTTCATTAACCTCCAAAGGTTTTATTGGATAAACCCAATCCCTATTGGGGTTATTTTCAAAAATCTCTATACCTTCAAAGACGGAGTGAAGTCTTTTTTCCTTCGGAGGTAGTTCATCTCTTTGCTCTTTATCTCTCTCGGAGGCGGAGGTTGTATCCGCCCTTTGGTAGATTTGGGCACAAAACTTGTAATTTCCCGCCCTGTTTGGTTCGTGATGGTAAAAGGCGGAAAGGATGACCTCCAAAGGTTCTATTTTTTCGCAATCCTCTAAAAGTTTGTAATTTTTGCAAATTTCCTTTAGTTGGCTTTTTAAATCCCCTTCAAATTCAAACTCCTTTAGGAGGTTTTCTATCCAATTTTTTCCAAGTTCCTCATGGAGGTATTTGTGTTTATCGGTTTCCCTCTTTTGGGAATCCTCTAAACGGGTTTTCAGTTTCCCTATATCGTGGAGGAGAGAACCCAACCCTATGAGTTCCCTTAAAGCTCTTAAACCTTCAAGTGGCATTTTTGGTTATTTTAAATCTTGGTGGTTTTTGATAGCAACATCTATAGGGCAAATTTCACTTGCCTTTAAACTTGACAAAAGCCAAAACTTGACAAACCGATTTTTGTTAGTAAATACTAAAATAAAACCAAAGGAAGTTTGGTAAATAGCAATATAAAACCATTTTAGGTTATGCGGTATTTAGTCCTAAAAAGGAATTTATTTTAAATCCGACCTCCAAAAATTGAGCAAAAAGTTTCAAATAACCCTCAAATTGCGTTAAAGTTTATATAAACTTCTGGAGTTTAACCAATTTTGTAAACAAAATGGGTTTTACATTCAAAAATTCCGCAAATAGGTGGCTATATTGCTCAAAATTTTCACTTAAATGGAGAAAAATAAAATGTCAAGTATCCTGATTTTGGTTTTGTAAATGTCAAACTTTAAAGGTTCTTAGGGCTTGACTTTTCCCTCCCTTTGTGGTATATAGTCAAATTAAGAATTAGGTTCGGTTCCTTGGCAACTGAATAATGTCAAGGCTCTCCAAACCCGCATGGGAGTAAGCTCATCGTTCCTCTCTTAGAGCGATGCGGGTTAGAGTGATATATATAACTATTTGTGGGGTTTTTCAAATTTCAAATGCTTGATTTATGCGGATTTCAGAGGGTAGGGTTGAAGTTAATGCCCGCTAAATGCGGGATTGCGACAGAATTTCGCTGCAAGGATAGGACCTACACCTTTAATATGCTTGTTGAAGTTAATGCCCGCTAAAGCGGGATTGCGACTACGGTCCATATCAGGACACTCTCTAGCAAATTCTTGCTGCAGTAAGGCCTGCTAAATGCGGGATTGCAACTACCCCTCTTAAAGCTTGCCGGATACGGGTTATAAAGAACTCAAAAGGTCTCCAAAACTTTAACTGATAAGTGTTTCCAGGACTTGGGCTAATTTTTAATTCTTTCTTTGAAAAGAGGCAGATTTAATGCTTGAACACCAAGGGGACACTTACTACATAGAAATCCAATCGGTGTTTCTTTAGTATCTTTTTCTCATGTTGATACTTTACATAGATAAGTTTGCTTACTCCCCTGTTTGCTGTCCTTAACTACAAAATGGGACCAAATTCAAAACATTGAAGTCTGTTTACTAAATCTTTTGTTAGTTCCTTTGTTATTTTTTACCATATTTGTCATATTAGATTAACTCTATTGTTATTCTATTATTTTATATTTCTTTTACATCATTTATAAGCTTTTTAAAACCTGCAGTATTAACAAAGAAATTGTTTTTATAATTCTTTAAAATGGTTTTTATTTTTTCATATTGTGTTAAAAGTTTTGTATTATTAGATATTGCATTCAATCTTTCACCCTTTTCAAGTTTTATAAAAAGATTAAAGTATAAGCCATCAAGAAAACTAACATAATGAATATTTTCATTGTTTTCCTGATATTCAATGAAATCTATTAATTCTAGAATCTGTTTATCTTGCCCTCCACCTTCTTCTTTTATATGCTTTGCTTCAATAATAAAAATTTCATCATTTACTTTTAAAACTACATCAGGAACTTTGTTGTGATGTGTATCTCCAAATTTATAAGCTATATTTAGCTCCTTTCTTATAATATTGCATAAATCCACACTGTTTTTAGCATCTTGATTCTCATCAACTATATAATAAGCGAACTGGAAGGATTTTAAATGAGCTATTTTCCAAACTTTTTGTATGCTGCTTTTAAAACTTCCAATGATAATATCTTCAAGTTTTTTAACCCCTGAGTTGCTTTGCCGTTTAGAGGTTCTATCATCATATAAAGCTTGAACTACAACATTACTACATCCTTCTTTATCGTATAGTCTTTTACGTTCTTTGCAATAATATTTTATAGCTTCACGTAAGAAATTTCTTTTACTTTCTTCTCCAAATAATTTTGGTAATTTTCTTAAAAATAGTGAATAAGACATACCTAAAGTTTTCCAAAAAGCTACAAATTCTGTATGTTGAATATTTGGAACGCTACTTAATAAGTAATCTATTTTTTTAAGTAAAAAACCTAAAATTGTTTCTTTTTCTTCTGATGGTAAATCTTCATCAAGAATTGTGCAATATATAGATAAATAATTTCTTAATGTGTTTACAGATTTTATAAGTTCTTTATTAGTAATAATAGTTTCAATAGAAAAATAAAATGGATCTAGAATAGGTTCCGGATTATTACAAGAATGTTCCCAATAAGAAATATTATTCTTTAATGCCATAATATCTCCCTCTTTTATTGAGATTATAAAGAAAATTAATAACCTCTTCTGCATTACCAGAATACACCAAAGTTTTTAATTCCTTCTTACTTTCTTCTGTAAGCTCTAAAATAGGGAATGTTGCTATTAAGTCTTTAACTTGTGTAAGACCTAAATATTTTCTAGTATATTCGCTTTGAGAATATTTATAAGTTGTCATAAATTCACTGTCAGTAAGTTTTCGGAAATAGTCTAATATTAGATTAAAATAATCTTTAAGAAAAATTTGATCTTGATAACTTAAAGTAGGATATAGAAAAAGTTGTATTGGATGTGTTCTATATGGAGCTTTACTTACTAATAGCCCGTCAACCCCAAAAATTTCTTTTATTACATATAAACCAGCTTTACCTTTCTTAGTTCCAGTATCAAGTGTTCTAATAAAAAGTATATTATTTTTTATTTTTGTACAAAAAGAATTGTTTACTTTGAAATTTTTTACTCTATACCCTTTAGGGGTATATTCATTTACATCTAAAACTTTTATTTCACAATTTCCTATATTCTTTTTTATATCTTCTAAAAATAGATAAAATTTTACTTTTATTGGATTTTTAACTTTCATAATGGAACAAAAATCTTTAAACTCGGTACCTGCTCTATAATGATATTTGGGTTTTAGAATATATATTCTTGATTTCTCTGTACTATTTAACTTTAAAGCTTTAAATTTTTGGGTTTCATCCCTTTTTGTATCTTTGCGTTCAAAGAAGCAAATAACTGTATGAGTACCTGTATGTTTAAAAATTTTTTTCTCAAAAATAATAGCTTTTGTAATATTATAAAAAGAAAGGAAATCCTTTCTAATTTTATTAGATACTGAACTACCAAATAAAAAATTAGATGGTATTATATATATCATTTTAGGAATATTATGTCTTAAATCGTTAATAAGGGCTAATTGGTAAAGATCTTGGTATCCTTCATTTTCCCCTTCAAAATATTTAAGGTATTTGTCTAAATTTTTATTTTTTGAAATATTACCAAGATATAAATAAGGAGGATTTGTAATATGATATACAGGGAATTTTTCTTGTAGAATAAATTCAGGATAATTAGCAATTGTATCTCTTACTTTAATTTTTTCCCTTGCTAGTTTTTCTGGAATTCCATATTTAATTGCATTTTGTACAGCGCGTTCCACCATCTCGGGGTGGATATCAAACAAATAAATATGGTCCCTAAAAAAGTCTATTTTATTTTCAGAAGGAATTTCGTCTAAGATCGGCAAGATTAAATTCCCTTCTCCAGCAAAAAGGTCAACCCATAAATAATTATATAATTTATCTTTTATTTCTGGAAGAATATACGTTTTAAATATTTCTATTGGGGTAAAATATTGTCCATAAACTCTAATTTCTTTTTTAGATACCACAGTACCTTTCATACCTTTTAAATTTATTGTAGTAATTGTAGTAAAAGATTTAAATCAAAAAGGAAAAAAATATCTATTTTACTTAGACTTTCAAAGATTAGTAGAAGAATAATTAATTTTTTCAGCGCGTTAACTCAAGAGAAATGTAATTTTTATAATCAAATTTTAAATCCCTGAAATTTCAGCTTTTAATCTTTTAAAGATTAAACTGTACTTGTTCTATATACTTATTTTTTTATAAAAAAGTTGACATACTTTTTTGTACCTACTTTATATTTTTTTTACAATTTTCTACATTAAATGTTTTACATTCAAAAGAAAATTTTTTATGGAATTTTTTCAGGTATTGATAACAAAAGATTTTAAACTTTAGAACTTCTACAAGCCTTTATCTAATAAGGATTTACAGGGAGCGAGTTAATCTTTACCCTATAAAAATGGACCCAAAAGACAAAAAGAAAATCACCAAGAAAAAAAAGATCTACAACATACTCTTATAGGAAATTATTAAAGGACCTACCAATCCAATTTACTCTCGAGTGGCTCGGGATGGATTGTTCCTATTCCGAGAAACCTTCTGCTTTAGGGGGGGAAGTGTTATTTCGGAAGGTTCATTTTTTCCCTTACCTCTTCCATAGTGGTCTTTGCAACTTCCCTTGCCCTTTTGGAACCTTCTTCAAAGATATCCCAAAGTTCACCTTTGTTGGATTCGTAATAGTTTCTCCTCTCCCTAATAGGTTCCAAAAAGGTGTTAATCTCCTCCGCAAGGAGCCTTTTACATTGAACACACCCTATACGGGCGGTCCTACAATCTTCCTCAACCATTTTGAGGGTTTGGTCATCTGCAAACAATTTATGGAGCGTAAACACCGGACAGACCTCCGGACGGCCGGGGTCGGTTTTTCTTACCCTTTGGGGGTCGGTTATCATTCTTCTCACCTTCTCTTCCACTTCCTTGGCCGAGTCGCTCAAATAAATCGCGTTGTTGTAGGATTTGGACATCTTTCTGCCATCGATACCTACCACCTTCGGTGTTTCGGTTAAAAGTGCCTGCGGTTCGGGGA
>JALSNH010000108.1 GCA_026987085.1 Aquificota bacterium
ATAACTACCGGCAAGATGGTTCCCGGCTCGTAGTCTTTGGAGGCGGCGTTGAACGCCTTAACGAACTCCATTATGTTGACACCGTGCTGACCGAGCGCGGGACCAACCGGTGGTGCTGGAGACGCCTGTTGAGCCGGTATCATCAGCTCAACGGTGGCTACCACCTTTTTGGCCATATTATTTCCTCCTCCTTAGTTAGCTCTTAAAGCTTTTCCACCTGGGTGTAATCGAGCTCAACCGGTGTAGGACGGCCGAAGATGGATACGACAACAACAACTTTTTCCCTTTCGGGAATAACCTCTTCGACCGTTCCGGTAAAGCCCATAAAGGGACCTTCTATTATACGAACCTGTTCCCCTTTTTGGAAAGGTATTTTCTTCAGTTTTACCCCTTTGCGGACCTTTTCCAATATCGCCTTAACTTGCTCTTCGGGAATGGATACAACCTTTCCGCCAACGATTATCGGTTTGTAAACGTGGGGAGCCCTTTCAATTACCCTTAGGAGTTTATCGTTTATATAACCTTTTAGGAAGATATAGCCGGGAAATACCCTGTTGTCGAGAATTATTTTTGCCTCGGTTTTATTCTTTTTGCATTGAATTTTTTGCCCCGCTTTGCGGATAGGAGGAACATCGAGGCAGGTATCCCCTTCAACGCTATCTTTTACGTAAACCTCCCCTTCGGGGGTTATTACAAAAGTTGTAATTCCAAGTTTTCCTAAAACATCAATTTCACGGTCGGTATCTTTACCGGGCACTCTAAGGGGCAAACGGTACTTTTCCTTTCCAAGTGCTTTTATTACTACCTTTTCCTCCGCGGGAACAATAATTTCATCTACCAAATTTTGGAGACCTTCCTGCTGTATCAACTGCAGGAGGTTCTCCCTTGCTATAAATTCCTTTCCCGCCTCAACTTGGAGGGCATACCATTCCTTTTTCTGTTCCTGTTCCTGCTTTTCTTCGGTTGCCATAACTGAGCCCCTTAGAGATTGTTAAAAACCAAAGAAATTATTTTAACAAAAATCAAATCCCAAAGCCAAAGATATATGCTAAAAAATGCCGTAAATATAACTACCGCTATCGAAGCCTTTATTACAAGTTCACGGGAGGGCCAAACAACCTTTTTGAGCTCCTCCCTAACTCCTTGCAAAAATTCAACCACTTGCCCAACCATCTGTGTTTAATTATTCCATTTAAAATTCAAAATATAGGGGTGGTGAGTTATTTGGGTTTATGGATTGGCTGTTAACCCATCTAACCCAAATACCAAGTGTAGAGAATATAGAAAAATTAGGATTAAAGGACATGAAAGAAAAAAGACAAGTTGAGATTCTAGAAATAGAAAATTTTTTATCGATAAAAAAGGCAAAAATAAAAGTTAAACCGATAACAGTTTTAATAGGTGATAACGCTACAGGGAAAAGTATAGTTTCAAAACTTTTGTTTTTACTCAGAGAGTCGCTTCTATGGGGAAGCTTAATTAACGTCTATTACAAAATATTTGTTAAGAACACAAATGTAGATGAATTTATCGACGAATGGAAAGAGTCTTTTCTTTCGGACTTTAAAGAAACTTTTCCCTTTAAATACTTGTCCGAAGACTTTAAAATCACCTACAAAGTAGGAAAATGGCAAATTGTTGGTATAACCAAAACGGGAAACAGCTTAGAAATAACATTTGAAGAATGTTTCCTTAATCTATTGAAGGAAACAGCCTCGGAGCTAAAAAAGTTTTTGGATTTTCTAGCTGATAAAGAAGAAGCAAAAAAGTTAAGCTTTATGATGCCATTAAGAGCTTTAGAAATCATTAATAGTGAAGTTTTCCAAAAGAAGAAAAAAGTTTCGAGGTTTAAAAATATTTTTGTTCCCCATGCTAGGACTATGTATTTATACCTCAGTGCTTTGGAGCTTGAAAAAAGAACAGAACTTCTTGACTTTCCAATGAAAAGTTTCATAACACTTTTAGAAATAATTCCCAAACTTATAAGAAAGGAAGAAGGAGAGATATCTACGGAATTTAAAAAGTGGGAAAGAAAAACAATTCAAGGAGAATTAATTTTTAAAGAAGATAGAATAGGCTTCAAAATTGGTAATAAAGAATACGACCTATTTCACATTTCTTCGGGACACCAAGAATTGATACCACTTATAATGATTTTAAGGTATACTCTCCTTAATCCCTCGGACATTTTTAGGATTTTTATAGAAGAACCTGAAACCCACTTATTTCCAACCACCCAAAAAGCGCTAACCTATTTGTTCGGATTTATGTATAACCTAAACGCGGAATTTTTCATAACAACCCATAGTCCTTATGTGTTAACTTCATTTAACACATTAATTCTCGCCAAAAACCTTTACAAAGAAACCAAAAAAGAAGTCATAAAAAAGAAATATGAACCCTTATGGATTGATGCAAACGACTTTATAGCTTATCAAGTTAAGGATGGAGAAATAAAACCCATAATGGACGAAAACCACTTAATCAAAGCGGAAGTTATCGATGAAGTTTCTGAAAATATTTCTGAAGAGGTTGATAAATTGCTGGATTTAGCTTATGGGGATAACTATGAGCAATGAAAAAATTTCTTTGAGTGAAAAAGGTAAAAATTTAATAATCCATAAGGACCAACCTGTAAAAATAAACTACTTTAAACCTGAGGATAAATTTCGTTCCCTAAAAGATGAAAGTAAATGTGATTACATTATCGAATTGGAAAACTATAAAGTTTTGTTTGTTGAACTAAAAGGGAATAAATTTGAGAAAGCTATTCATCAATTGGAAAACACGGTTTTAAAGCTTAAAAATTTTTACAAAAACTTAAAAAAATGCTGTTATGTAATAGGTAGAACTATACCCCCGTCAACACAAACTACTTCTATAAAAGAAAAGTTTAGAAAAAAGTATAATGCCAAATTGGAAACTAAAACTAAAGTTTGCAATCTAAAAGTTTCAAACTTGATAAACTGCAATTGCAAATGTTCATAGGTTAAAATTTAGACAAATGTAAGGAAAAAATAATCATTTCTACACTCCTACAGGCTTCCGCTACAGAGCTCCCCTACCCCGATGAATATTTTAATGCGGCATTTGCGGATCCCCAATACTACGATAATGTTCCTTACTCATATCTATCGGATTTCTTCTATGTGTGGTTAAAAAGAAGCATAGGATGGGCCAATTTTCTTATAGCTTCGTAGCTGACATTATAGCCCGAGTATTTAAGGATAAGCGATAAAGAAAAACAGCTAGAGCTTTGATTTTAAGATAGGTACATTCTCTTTTAGTGCTTGGGCTAGTAATTCTTCCGGCTTTTCTATTCTTATTTGTTATTTTAATTTATTCTTACTTGCTTAAGTTGACACGCTCCCAAGTTATTTGCGTTTAATTTTTCCATTTAAAATATTTCTGCCGATGCTCTATACAATCACTTTATTTGTTCTTGTAGTTGTTGCTCTACTTTTAATTACTGTTGTTCTATTTCAAAAGGGAAGTTCAGAATTTGCCCTTGCTTTTGGTGCAAACCCTATGAAATCTATCTTTGGAGGAACAGAAGCCGACACCGTGTTAACAAAAATTACCTT
>JALSNH010000109.1 GCA_026987085.1 Aquificota bacterium
TTAGCCCTTCCGCCGGAAGCACTATAGCTTTGGGAAGATTTCTAAAGGATTTTTGAATGTTTTCATCTTTTTCCGGTATTACAACGAGAACTTTTTTATCTTCCAAACCGAGCTGTTTCAAAAATTCGACCGCCTGTTTGGTTTTGGGCTGTTCAAAAGTAAAGTCGGCTACTACGGTAACGGCACCAGCTTGAGCCCTATCGGATAGGGCCATTTTTAAAGCCTTTCTTCTAACCTTTTTGTTGAGGTGGTAGCTGTAATCCCTCGGTTTGGGTCCGTGGGCAACTCCACCACCTACAAAGATATTTGCACCTCTATCACCGTGGCGGGCATTACCGGTTCCCTTTTGGGGCAATAGTTTCCTTCCCGAATAGGCAACCTCTCCGCGGGTCTTTGTAGAGTGGGTTCCCGCCCTTCTTTTGGCAAGCTGCCACTTAACAACTTCCCACAGAACGTGTTTTTTTATAGGAACGTTAAAAATATCCTCTCTCAGTTGAACATCTAATTTTTTAACTCCCATAGTAGGCCTCCCCTATTAACCTTCCTGCTCTTGCTGTTGGTTTTCTTCCACCTTTAGGAGGTTTTCAACAATAGCCATCTCCCTTTTGGTTTTGAGTTGTTTTTTCCTCCTATTGGCGATAGTGGAATGGTATACGTAAACAGTTCCTTTATTCCAACCTGGAACGGAACCTTTAACGAGAATAGCGTTCTCTTCAGGAATAACGTCCACAACGAGCAACCCTTGAACAGTTACCGGCTCGTTACCCCAGTGTCCGGCCATTCTTTTACCTTTCCAAACCCTACCCGGGTCACTTCTTTGACCGATTGCACCAACAGCCCTGTGATACCTATGACCGTGAGATTTGGGAAATCCTCCAAAGTCCCAGCGTTTCATAACGCCGGCAAAACCTCTACCTTTGGAAGTTCCCCTAATATCTACAACATCGCCCGGTTTAAATACATCGGCCACGTTGAGGACCTGACCCGGTTTGAAATCCTGAGGATTGTCCACCTTAAACTCTTTGAACTTCCTCAGAGGGACGGGAATACCGGCCTTTTCGAGCTCACCTTTAATAGGTTTGGTTACCTTATGCCATTTAGGTTCACCCTTTTTGTTCAAAATAGCCTCGCTACCCAACTTGAGGGCGTTGTAACCGTCCTTTTCAACGGTTTTTACTTGAACCACATAGTTAGGTTCAAACTTAATAACGGTTACAGGAACGGCCGTCCCGTCCTTGAGGAAAACTCTGGTCATTCCGACCTTTTTACCTATCAATCCCAAAGGCATTTTTCCTACCTCTCACTTATTGGGTTTTAATTTCAACGTCAACACCTGCGGGAAGTTGAACACTCATTAGAGCCTCAATAGTTTGGGGGGTATAACGAACGATATCCAACAACCTTTTGTGTTCCCTTATTTCAAAGTGCTCCTTCGATTGGTCAAATTTGTGGGGCGACCTAATAACGGCCCAAACTCTTCTCCTGGTAGGTAAAGGAATGGGTCCCCTTACAATTCCACCGGTCCTTTTAACGGCCTCTATTATCTTTTTAACACTCTCATCTAAAGCCTTATGGTCGTAAGAACGAAGCTTTATCCTTATTTTCTCTTCCATCTCCAGCTCCCTCTACTATTTTTTGAGGAATATAAGAAAGCCCGCGCGGAGCGCGGGGAGGAAATTATTCAATAATCTTGGTAATAACACCGGCACCTACGGTTCTTCCACCTTCACGAATTGCAAACCTTAGTCCCTCTTCGAGAGCCACCGGTGCCATCAACTCTACTTCCAACTCCACGTTATCTCCAGGCATTACCATTTCCACGCCTTCGGGCAAGCCTACAACCTTTCCGGTCACGTCCGCAGTCCTGAAGTAGAACTGAGGCTGATAACCTTTGAAGAAGGGAGTATGCCTACCACCTTCCTCTTTAGAGAGGATATAAACCTGAGCCTTAAATCTCTTGTGAGCCTTTACAGAACCGGGCTTAGCTACAACCTGACCCCTCTCAACGTCGTCCTTTCCTACACCCCTAAGGAGAATACCTACGTTATCACCGGGAAGAGCCTCATCGAGGATTTTTCTAAACATCTCGATGGAGGTAGCAACGGTTTTTAAAGGTTCTTCTCTGAGACCAACAATTTCAACCTCTTCACCGGGGGTGAGGCGACCCCTTTCAACCCTACCGGTGACAACGGTTCCCCTACCGGAGATGGAGAAGACGTCCTCAATGGGCATAAGGAAGGGTTTGTCAACTTCCCTTGCGGGAGGTTCGATATACTCGTCCATAGTTTGAACGAGCTCAACGATAGCCTGACGCCATTTGCCCTTTTCGCCCTTTTGGAGCTCTTCCAAAGCACCGAGGGCGGAACCTCTGATAACGGGAGAATCTTCGGGATATTCGTATTTAGCGAGAAGTTCCCTTACTTCGAGTTCAACGAGTTCGAGGAGCTCTTCGTCGTCAACCATATCGCACTTGTTGAGGAAGACAACGATTTTGGGAACGCCAACCTGTCTGGAGAGGAGAACGTGCTCCCTAGTTTGGGGCATGGGACCGTCGGCGGCGGAAACGACGAGGATAGCACCGTCCATTTGGGCGGCACCGGTAATCATGTTTTTGATGTAGTCGGCGTGACCGGGGCAGTCAACGTGAGCGTAGTGACGTTTGGGGGTTTCGTACTCAACGTGGGTAATGTTGATGGTGATACCCCTTTCCTTTTCCTCGGGGGCACGGTCGATTTGTTCGTAGTCGAGGCATTGGGCCTTACCGCCGGGAAGGTCGCCTGCAGCGAGGACGCAGGTGATAGCGGAGGTGAGGGTTGATTTACCGTGGTCGACGTGACCTATGGTACCGACGTTAACGTGTTCCTTTTCCCTTACAAATTTCTCTTTGGCCATACTAATGTGCCTCCTTCAATTTTTAAGCGCAAAAGGTATATTTTAGCGAAAAAAGATAGGCTTGCGCAAGGAAAATGGACGAGAATATAAGAATTTCTAATATAGTTAACTATTTAACAAATTTTTAACTATTTTTTTACTCCACCTACCGATGGAACCGGCACCCAAAAATACAACTACCTTGGAAGTTTCGCCCTTTAAAAGTTCCTTAAGTAGGTTTGCAACTTCACTTTCCTCCGCATAGAGTGAGTTACTCTCCTTTGCCAACCTTTTGGAGGTTATGTTAGGAATGGGTTCCTCCGAAGCGGGGTATATAGGAACAATAATTCCTTTATAAGGTTTTAAAACTTCTACAAAATCCTTCCATAGGTAAAAGGTTCTTGTAAACCTATGGGGTTGGAATACAAAGATAAGTTCCCTTTCGGGGTAAAACTCCTTTAGAGCCTCCAAAACCGCCTTTATCTCCCTCGGGTGGTGGCCGTAATCCTCATAAAAAACCACCTTTTTAGTTTCTCCCAATTTTTGAAGTCTCCTTTCGGCGTTTTTAAAATCCCTAAGGGCCTCCCTTAAGAGGTCGAAATCTATATCGGATTCGAGGGCTACGGCCGAAGCTGCCAAAGCGTTATAGATGTTGTGGCGACCCATAACGTTAAGCTCGATTTCGCCCAACCTATCACCTTTGT
>JALSNH010000110.1 GCA_026987085.1 Aquificota bacterium
ATCCGCTACGGGCTTGCAAAAATAAAGGGTGTCGGTGAGGAAGCGGCTAAGGCTATAAAGGAGGCCAAAAAGAGGTTTGGTGAGTTTAAATCCCTTGCCGATTTTATAAAAAAGGTAGACACCAAAAAGGTAAATAAAAAGGTAATAGAGGCACTTATAGAGGCGGGGGCCTTTGACTTTACCGGAGAAAGTAGGGAGGAACTCCTTAAAAAGGTCCGCTCGCAGGATAAACTCACCCTTGCGGTGGGTCAAAATTTTCTATTTGCTCCAAAAGAGGTTAAGAAAAAGAAAATCCTAGATGAGGAGGAGTTTTTAGAGCGCCTCAAAAGGGAACGGCAACTTTTAGGTTTCTACATAAGCGGTCACCCGCTCGATATGTATCCGCACCTTTTGAAGGTTTACCAAGACCGTATAGAGGACCTCGAAGAGGTAGAAGGTTTTAAAGAGGTCCAAATACCGGGTGTTATAGTCGACTTTCAGGAAAAAAGAACCCGTAGCGGTAAGTATATGGCTATTTTCAACCTAATAGATAAAACGGGTCTTATCGAGTGCGTGGTATTTCCGGAAACCTACGAGGCGGTGAAGGATAAACTGGGAGAGGACCGGGTGGTGGTTGTGGTGGGGAATGTAACCACCGATGCGGAAACCGAAAAGAAAAAACTACTTGTGGAAAGGGTATATTTACCCGACGAGAAAAGGGAAGAGTTTCAAATAATCTTTAAAATTCCACCCAAATGGGTTGAAAATGGTAATTTAGAAAAACTCAAAAGGTTTATAGAGAAACTTTCCGACCCTCATGAGGGAGCTCCTACATATATCCATATAAAGGTGGATAACAAAATCTACCTAATTGAGTTAAGTAGAAAATACTGGATAGTTCCCAGTGGTGCAAATTTAAATATGCTCCAGATTAAGTTGGGCCAATATGTAGAGATTTCAGGAAATAATCTTTGATGTTCCTACTTTCTTTTTCTAAAGGTTTTTAATTTCTCATATAAGATGCTCTTCAAAGATAGAATAGATGCAGGAAAGAAACTTAGCGAGCTTTTAAAGGAAATATTAACTTTTAACAACACCCTAATAGTAGCCCTTCCAAGAGGTGGTGTTCCTATCGGTTTTGAAATAGCTAAAAACTTAAATGTTAAATTTTCAATACTTCCCGTTAGAAAGCTAGGATTACCTTCAAATCCTGAATTAGCTTTTGGCTCCATAGACCCCGATGGGTCTGTTTATTTAAATCCACAAGTGGTAAATTCCTACGGACTTTCGGAAGAAATAATAAAGGAGGTTGCACAAAAAGAACTTAAAGAGTTAGAAAGAAGGTTGTCTCTTTACCTGGAAGGCAAAACTCCCAATCTCTCTAATAGAGAGATTGTTATAGTAGATGACGGTTTTGCTACCGGATATACGGCTTTAGCTGCCTGCGGGTATATAAGAAAAAAAAATCCCTCCGAAATAGTTTTATCAGCCCCGGTAGCCCCTCCCGATACTGTAGAATTTTTAAAAGCGAATTGCTCCACTCCTTTAGTTATATACTCGACTCCAGAACCTTTCTTCGCTGTAGGTATGTTCTATGAGGATTTCCACCAACTTTCAGATGAAGAAGTTATTCAGTACCGTGAGGAGGCAAAAAAATTGGGTATATGGGAACCTTAAATTTGTTAACTGAAAACACTACCTAAATAAGGAAATTTTCTTTTATTTTTCCCTTTTGTGGCAAAAGAAAAAACGGTCTACATTTGTCAAAATTGCGGATACAAAAGCGGAAGGTGGCTCGGAAGGTGTCCCGAATGCGGAGGCTGGAACACCCTCATCGAAAGTAAAGAAACATCGATAAAAACCAAAAGTAGGAATGTTTTAAATTTCCTTTCCCAAAGTGGGAAACCGGTTCCCATTACCCAAGCGGAGGAAGTTCAATATATAAGGTTTCCCTCTGGGATAAAGGTTTTTGACAATGCCCTCGGAGGGGGATTGGTAAAAGGTCAAGTTTCCCTAATAGCGGGCGAACCGGGAATAGGAAAATCGACCCTTTTGCTGCAACTATCCCATTCCCTCGCAAGGAACGGAAGAAAAGTTCTCTACATTAGCGGTGAGGAATCGGTAAACCAGATATACCTCAGGGCGAAAAGGTTAAACGCTTTAAACGATAACCTTATAGTTTTCTCCGAAACTTTGCTCGAAAGAATAGAGGACACGGTTGAAGAGTTATCTCCCGATATAGTGATTTTGGACTCGGTTCAAACCGTTTTTTCCGCCGAGCTCGAAAGTTCCGCCGGGAGCGTCTCCCAAGTTAGGGAGGTAACCTATAGAATAACCGAGCTCTCCAAACGGAACGATATAACAACATTTGTAGTAGGCCACGTAAATAAGGAGGGCCAAATAGCGGGACCCAAAGTTTTGGAACATATAGTCGATACCGTTCTCCAATTTGAAGGTGAAAGAGGAAGCTTTTACCGAATCCTCAAAGTGGTTAAAAATAGGTTCGGTCCATCGGGAGAGATGGCGGTTTTTAAAATGACCTCCTTAGGGTTGGAGGAAGTTCCCGAACCTTCAGCGTTTTTTATATCGGAAAGGAACACCGAAAGGGCGGGAACGGTAATCTTTCCTTACACGGAAGGGACAAAACCGGTCCTATTGGAGGTTCAAGCGCTCGTTTTACCTTCCGTTTACGCAACCCCGCAAAGGAGAAGCGAAGGTTTTAACCCAAACAGGTTGTCGATAATTTTGGCGGTCCTCGAAAAGGAAGCAAATATATTCCTCCGCGATAAGGATGTTTTTGTCAATATTGTCGGAGGTGTGGAGGTAGACGAGCCGGGTATAGATGCTGCGGTGGCTTTAGCCGTAGCCTCATCGGTAAAAAACAAACCGATTCTTCCCAATGTAGCGGTTTTCGGAGAGCTGGGCCTTACGGGTGAACTCAGAAATGTCTACTTTGCGGAGGCACGGGTGAAAGAGGCAAAACGGTTTGGATTTAATAACTTGCTGGTTCCAAAATCGGTTGCGGAAGAGTTAAAGGAGGAAAACCTAAAAGGATTTTCCCATATAAGCGAACTGTTGGAAGCGGTATTTTGATTATCTTTCCCCGTAAGCTTTCTCACCGTGGAGGGTGCTATCGAGACCCTCTATTTCGGTATCCTTGTCTACCCTTAAACCGATTAGAACATCAACAACCTTAAGGATTGCGAAGGATACTACAGCGGTGTAAACCACAACCACTATAGTTCCAATTAGTTGTGGTAGGATTTGGGAAGCGCTCCCGTAAAAGAGACCGTTGAACCCACCAACCGCTTTGGATGCAAAGAGGGCTATTGAGAGTGTCCCTACTATACCGCCCACTCCGTGAACTCCCCAAACATCGAGCGCATCGTCGTAATCAAACTTAGGTTTGGCCCAAACCACCGCAAAGAAGCAGGCTAAACCTCCGAGCAGACCTATTAAAAGACCTCCTATAACATCAACAAAACCGGCCGCCGGTGTAATAGTAGCGAATCCGGCAATCACACCGGTCATAAAACCGAGGGAGGTGGGTTTTCCGAATTTAATCCATTCGAGACCCGCCCATACTAAGGC
>JALSNH010000111.1 GCA_026987085.1 Aquificota bacterium
TATAAAAAGGCAAAAGAGGATAGAGAATTTCAAGAAAAACTTGAATATTACCTGCGGGAGTATGTAGGCCGTCCTACTCCGCTCTACTTTGCGGAAAGACTTACAAAGTATGTAGGCGGGGCAAAAATCTATTTAAAGAGGGAAGACCTAAACCATACTGGCGCCCACAAGATAAATAACACCGTTGGTCAAGCCCTTTTAACCTTAAGAATGGGCAAAAAAAGGGTGATAGCGGAAACGGGAGCCGGTCAGCACGGGGTGGCAACCGCAACGGCGGCTGCCCTATTTGGTCTCGAATGTGTTGTTTATATGGGAGAAGAAGATGCCAAACGGCAAGCACTCAACGTATTTCGAATGGAACTTCTCGGTGCCAAGGTGGTGGTTGTTAAAAAGGGTTCTAGAACTTTAAAAGACGCAATAAATGAAGCCCTCCGCGATTGGGTTACCAATGTAAAAACTACTCACTACATTATAGGTTCGGTTGTGGGACCCCACCCTTTCCCGGAAATGGTTAGGGATTTTCAAAGCGTAATAGGTAGGGAAACAAAAAGGCAAATCCTTGAAAAGGAAGGTAGACTTCCCGACGCTATAGTTGCCTGCGTAGGCGGGGGTTCCAACGCAATGGGTATTTTCTATCCCTTTATTGAAAATAAAGAGGTTCGCCTTATCGGGGTGGAGGCGGCCGGAAGGGGGCTCGATACCGACGAGCATGCGGCCTCCTTAATAAAAGGTTCGGTTGGGGTGCTTCACGGAATGAAGAGCTACTTTTTGCAAGACGAAGAGGGGCAAATACAACCAACCCACTCCATCTCCGCCGGCCTTGACTACCCGGGAGTTGGGCCCGAGCACGCTTGGCTCAAAGAGAGCGGTAGGGCGGAATATATAGGAGCAACCGATGAGGAAGCCCTCGAGGGCTTTAAACTACTTTCAAGAACTGAAGGAATAATTCCTGCCCTCGAAAGTGCCCACGCCGTTATTAAAGCGGTAGAAATCGCCAAAGAGATAGGAAAAGGCGGAGTGGTTGTGGTTAATCTCTCTGGAAGGGGCGATAAAGATGTAAGAAGCGTAATGAACTACCTCGGTTGGAAGCATGAGGACCTTTAATAGTTCTTTATGGAAATTTTCCTTAAAAGGATTTTTATCTTTCCCATTAAATCCTTTGACCCTGTCGAGGTTGAAAAGGTAAAAATCACCAAAGGTGGTTCTTTAGAAAACGATAGAAGATTTGCCTTTTTTAGGAAATCGGATAACAAAATCCTCTCCCGTAAATGGGAAACCAAACTCTACCTCATTAGGAGTTTTTTTAACTTACCCAAGGAGGAAGTAGTTTTCCAATACCAAAATGTGGAAAAGGGTTTTAAACTCTCCCAAAAGGGGGAAATTGAGAAGTTTATCTCCGACATTTTGGGGTATGCGGTTGAACTAAGGGAGGACACCTATAGGGGTTTTCCCGACGACCTTGAGGCCTACAGTCCTACGGTTGTAACTACCTCCACCATTAGGGAGGTTGCAAGCTGGTTTAACCTTCCCGAGGAGGATATGAGGTTAAGGCTGAGAACCAACCTCGAACTGGACGGTGAGAGCATTCCACCTTTTTGGGAAGATAGGCTTTACGCAAAAAAGGGTGAGGTTGTTTGGTTCCAAATAGGGGATGTAAAAATTGGAGGGGTAAATCCCTGTAGAAGGTGTCCAATACCTACCAGGGACCCCTTTACGGGTGAAAGTCTAAAGGAATTTCGAAAACACTTTGAGGAGATGAGAAAGAAAACTTTACCTCCTTGGGCGGAAAAAAGTAGATTCGATACCTATTACAGGTTGACGGTAAACACAATAATCCCGCTGGAGGAGGCAGGAAAGGAGCTCAAAGTGGGGGATAAAGTTTCTTTCAATGTTTCTACAATATAACTGAATTCGTTAGAAGTGGCCCACATCAAAGATGTTAGGTTTCGGGAAAGTGTATATAGATACGGGGTTTTAGTCCACAAATTTTCTATAAATTTCGGATATAGAAAATTGATCTATTTAATAACGCTGTCTATCCCAAAAGAGTTCTACTTTAGCAAAATGGTGTCATTACAAAACTCATAATGGAATAAGAAAAACCATCTTAAGTTGTTTTTTGAGGCTTTTAAAACTTTGCAAGGTTTTTAGTTTCCTAAAGGGGAACCGCAAAAGGGAGGTTTGTAAACATGAAAAAACTCTTAGAGGTCAAAAACCTAAAATTTAAAACTGAGAAAGGAAAGGAAATATTAAAAAATGTCAATTTAGATGTTATAAAGGGAGAGATACATGTAATTTTAGGTCCCAACGGTGCAGGGAAATCGACCTTGGCAAACCTTATAGCGGGTGCTTCGGGCTACGAAGAACCCACAGAAGGGGAAATTATTTTTGATGGAATAACACTTAATGGAAAACCTATATACGAAAGGGCCCGTTTGGGGCTTACTATAGCATTTCAAGAACCGGCAAAGTTTGAAGGAATTACCGTAGAGGAGTATCTAAAACTGTCGGCCCGCAACAATCCGCAGGCAAATATTGAAGATTGCCTTAAAAAGGTAGGCCTCGAACCGTGCGAATATCTAAACAGGTACGTAGACGAATCACTCTCCGGAGGGGAAAGAAAAAGGATAGAGCTTGCCTCCATTATGTGTATGAAACCTAAGCTGGCCGTTTTGGACGAAATAGATAGCGGAATCGATTTTGTATCCATTGATGAAATAGGAAACCTCTTTAAAACTATGAGGAATGAGGGAACCACACTGTTGGTAATTACCCACAGGGAAAACATCGCAAATATTGCCGATAGAGCCTCGTTAATGTGTGACGGTATCATTGTGGAAACGGGAGATCCAAGGCAGATTATTAAAAAGTTCGAAAAAGAGTGTTTGGCCTGCTCGGTGCAAAATCCGGAGATTTACCAAGAAATTAAGCTTAAAAATCAGTAAAGGAGGTGTTAGCTATGAAAGTTAATTTGGATAATAGGGTTTTACAGGGTGTAGATTTCTTACATAAGGTAGGTTTGAATTTTAAAGCTGAAGATTTGGCTTTTTTTGTAGATAAGAACGAAATTCTCTTTAAAAAACCTATTCAGGGAATCAAATCGGAAGTAATACCTACCGAAGTTGGGGTCAAAATGAGAACCGTAATAGAGCCCGGTGTAAAAATCGACTACCCGGTAACGCTCTGTTTTGGAAACTTCCAACACGGCGGGGAGCACATTAACGAGCAGGAACTCATAGTGGGAGAAGGTGCCGAGGTAAAAATCTATACCTTCGCCCTAATAGGTCCCGGTCAACATCTAAATAGAAAGGACCTTGTAACGGTAAGGATAGGTAAAAATGCCAAAGTGGAACTCTACGATATTCACTACCACGATAAGAGTGCGGAAATCAACTTCTATGCGGAACTGAACGCCTACCTCGATGAGGGAGCCTACTTTTACAACCTTCTAAAGGTAACCGACCAAAAATGTGGAAACTTTAAAACCAAGTTTTACGGAGAGCTCGGTCCCAAAGCGGTATGCACCGTAGAGGCAAAAATGAAAG
>JALSNH010000112.1 GCA_026987085.1 Aquificota bacterium
TAAGAGGCACCTATTTGAAAACCAATTCCATAATCGGTTCCCATACCGTTGCCCAAGTCAAGGGCTCCGTAGGTAAGGTCCAAACCGGCTCCAAAGGAAAGTTTACCCATTTTGTAGGCAACGGAAGGGCTTACCTCCATCATCTGGAAGTTGGTATAGCAACCCTTACCGCTACCGCAGTCAACTTTAGTATTTCTGTAATCGACACCCATTCCCGATATTCCGTAGGCGGCTATACCGAAAGTCCAATTTTCGTTAAGAGGGTAAATAATAGCTATTGAAGGAATAGCAAAGTATTTGGAGTTGCTCGTAGCGGAGGCTTGGGTTTCGTTGTTTAAAGCACTTTTTGTATAACCTTTAGTGTGGGGCATAAATAGGGTTCCACCGAAGGAAAAGGTTGTTTTTTTAAATTCCGACATAAGGGCCGGGTTGGAGAAAATTACACTATCGGCGTCGGTTTTTATACCTATACCTACACCGCCCATTGCCCTTGATACGGGACCGACACCTATAAGCAGGTCTCCGTTGGTTGCAAAAGTTAAGGAAGTTAAACCTAAAACTGTCAAAATGCTGATTTTCTTCATAATTTATGAAATCCTAAGATACAAATTTCCCTTTGCAAGGATATAAATGAAATTTTATAAGGAGATATTAGTATTTTTTTATATAACCTTTAAGGTTTTTTAAAAATATAGAGAACCGCTATAGGTGGAAAAAGTCTTTTTACCTTCAGCGGTAAGAACCCTACACTTTCCACCTCATGGATCAACTGAAATGGTAAGGGAAACCTTTCAATGGATTGAACGAGATATTTGTAAGCTTCAGGTTGTTGAGTTAAAACACTCCCTACTATAGGAACTATTTTTTTGGTATAAAGCCACGATAGATTTTGGAGCAAATCTCCATTGTCAGGTTTTGAAAATTCCAAAATAGAAAGAACTCCCTTTGGTTTCAAAACTTTAAAAATCTCTTCAAAACCTTTTCTTCTATTAGAAAAATTCCTCACCCCGAAAGATACCGTAATCAAATCAAATTGTTCTCCTTTAAATGGTAAGTTTTCTGCAAAACCCCTTATAAGGAAGAGTTTTTTAACAAAATTTAATCTGGTTTGAGCCTTTTTTAACATTTCTAAACTGGGATCTATCCCAAAAAATTCTATAGATGGTTTTATTTTTTCCGCAAAAGCAATAATATCTCCCGTTCCGCAGGCTATATCTAGCATTTTTTCTACAGAATTTGGTAAAAACTTAAAGCTCTCTTTCACCATTTTCTTTTTCCATATAAGATGCGTTCCGAAACTTGTTAGATGATTGGCTATATCATAGTATTTTGCGATTGAATCGAACATAAAGGGAATATTCATTTTGCTGCAATTTTAAAAGGCTTTTAGATATATTCTTTTATTAATAAATTCGAATAAAATTATTTACCTTCTCCTCATTGAATCTCCTTTTTAATTGTCTTTAAATATCAATCAATGGAGCATCTTTCCCCGGAGCAAGTAATACAACTAAAAAAACTATTGTTAAAACGAAAAGAAGATACTATAAGAAAAATAAACCAATTACTTGAAAATAAAATCCTAGCTTCTTCCGATGTAGAAGATGAAATTGATTCCGCCGATCTGGAAATGGAGAGGTTAAGGTTGATATGTTTAAGGGAAAGGGAAACAAAATATCTTAAAAAGATTGAGTATGCTTTATCGAAAATTGAAAATGGAACCTACGGTATTTGCGAAAATTGCGGTAAACCAATAAGCTTTGAAAGGTTGAAAGCACGTCCTGTTGCAATTTATTGTATAGATTGCAAAAAGAAACTGGAAGTTGAGGAAGATTAAAACCACTTTATCTCTATACCCATTTTTTTGAGTTTCTCTGCTGTTAAACCGTTTTCACCGCAAGAAGGGCTTTTCGATTTTAAAAAAGCTTTTTTTACGCCAAAAAACTGAGCTTTTTGAACGGCCTTTAAAGCCCCTATTTTGAAAAAAGAGGTAATATCCCTTCGGGTAAAGTTGGTTATAACCTTATCTCCCCTGCGGGTTGCCGGTTCCCTTGGTGTCGGAAGTCCACCTTCTACTTCGGGACATATTTCTACTATCTCCTTATCCTTTAAAAGTTCAATAACTTTTTCGTTTCTTTTGTTGGTTCCATTATAACGGCAATTTTTTCCTAAAAGGCAAGCACTTACAAGTATCTTTTCCCCCATAAGTTAGGTAGTTATTTTCTATTCCACCCTGTTTGGGAATATAGAAAAGAAACCTTTAAATGGAAAGGTTAAAAACTACCTATTAATGGAACAAACCCTTTCCAATTCCCAATCGCCGGGAGTAGCTGAAACATAGAGAACCTTATTGAGTTTTGTTAAGAACTCTTCAAACTTTAAAGGTCGATTGTCCAAAGCTGAAGGTAATCTCCAGCCATACTCAACAAGCTTTAATTTCCTACTGCGATCTCCCTCATACATTGCCCTAATTTGGGGTATTGTTTGATGACTTTCATCAATTATTAGGAGGTAATCGTCCGGAAAGTAATCCAAAAGTGTAAAAGGAGGTTCACCCGGTTTTCTACCATCGAAATAACGCGAGTAGTTTTCAATCCCTTTGCAGGTTCCGGTTTCCTTAATCATTTCAATATCGTGGGAGGTTCTCTGAAAGAGCCGCTTAGCTTCCACTTCTTTACCCTGTTTTTTAAACCACGTTACCCTTTCTATAAGGTCCCTTTCTATCTCCTCCAGAGCCTGTTCGACCGTAGGACGGGGTGCCAGATAGTGGGTAGCCGGCCAAATTACTATGTGGTCGAGATTGTCCTCGATAATTTCCCTATTTAGAGTTCCCACTATTTGAATACGGTCTATCTCATCGTCCCAAAACTCTATACGGATTAGCTCTTCTTCCGTGTGGGAGGGGACAATTTCGAGGTTGCCACCTTTAACGCTAAAGGTTCCCCTTTTTAGGGCGTAATCGTTTCTCTGGTAGCCCATCTCAACAAGCCTTTTAAGGAGTTTTTTTAAGGGGTACTCTTCCCCCCTGTGGAGCTGGAGACGGAGCTTTATGTAGTTTTCGGGAGCTCCGAGGCCGTAAATAGCTGAAACGGAAGCTACAACTATAACATCTTTCCTTTCCAAAACGCTTTTGGTTGCGCTGTGGCGGTATTTTTCGAGAATATCGTTTATAGCGGCATCCTTTTCTATATAAAGGTCCTTTTCCGGAATGTAGGCCTCGGGCCGGTAGTAGTCATAGTAGGAAACGAAGTATTCGACCGCATTGTCGGGAAAGTATTCTTTAAACTCCCTATAAAGTTGGGCTGCCAAAATTTTGTTGTGAACCATTACGAGGGTAGGTTTATTGAGCTTGGCTATCACGTTGGCCATCGTGAAGCTTTTACCTGTTCCTGTTGCCCCTAAAAGAACCTGTTCTTTTGCACCTTTTTTAAAGTTCTCTACCAATTTTCTAATAGCCTTCGGTTGGTCTCCTGCAGGGTTATACTCCGCTTTGAGTTTAAAGAGATTTTTACCCATCCTTTAAAAGGAATTAGTTAAAATAAGCGTTGCAAATTTCTGCATAGTGTTAACTACCCCTTATCTTTAATAATTGGCTTGGGGTAGGTTTATACCTTCTATAAGGTACAGGGTTTTACCCGTAATTTTCTATAAATAGTTGTAAAAAATTCCTACCAGATATCTTTTTTAACTTCCTCCTTTAAGGCTTTGTTTAAAAGTTCTTCCCAATTCATGGGTATCTTACCCAATCCATCTTTCCTTAAAAGGAGTAAAAATTCCTCATTTCCCTTAGGACCCTTTGGAGAGGATTTTTTAATATTTTCCACCGAAAGTTTTAAATTCTCTCTTGCAAAATTTACCACTTTTTGGATAGCTTCTTTTCTTTTTTCTTCCGAGCGGACCACACCCTTTTTAACATCTTTAGGGGAAAGTTCAAATTGAGGTTTAACTAAAGCAACTATTAAACCGTTTTGTTTTAAAAACTTAACCACCGCCGGGAGAATCTTTTCTAAAGAAATAAAGGATACATCTATGGTTATTAGATCTACATTTTCCGGTATATGCTTGCTTGTTAAATCCCTTGCATCGGTTTTTTCATACGAGATAACCTTGGGATGGTTTCTTAATTTTTGGTCAAGCTGGGCTGTTCCTACATCAACTGCATAAACTTTTCTTGCCCCATGCTGGAGGAGACAATCTGTAAAGCCACCTGTTGAGGCTCCCACATCCAAACATACCAAGTTATTTATATCTAACTTGAAACTTTTTAAGGCTTTTTCAAGTTTGTATCCACCTCGAGATACATATTTCATTCTTCCTTTTACTTCTATATGGGCTTCAGAATTAATTTTTTCTCCTGCTTTGGTAATTCTTTTTCCATCTACATAAACATATCCGGCCATTACGAGGGCTTGGGCTTTTTCCCTAGTAGGGGCAAAGCCTCTTTCTACTAAAATTTTGTCTATTCTTTCCTTTTTACCCATGGCTTTTAAGCTGTTGATGTTTCAAAAACACCCATTTTGGTAAATTTTTTAAATCTTTCCTTTAAAAGGGTATCTATAGGTTTTTTGGTCAACTCATTGAGGGATTTTTTCAAACAGAACTTAATAATGCGGGCGGTGGATTCCGGTTCTATATGGGCTGCACCGTAAGGTTCGGGTATTATCCCGTCAATAATTTCTAGTTCTAAAAGGTCTCTTGCGGTAAGTTTTAGAGCTTCGGCAGCCTGTTCTACAGCTTTTTGATCCTTCCAAAGTATTGCTGCACAACCCTCCGGTGAAATTACCGAGTAGACGGAGTTTTCAAGCATATAAACTTTATCGGCAACGGCAAGTGCCAACGCTCCTCCGGACCCACCTTCTCCGATAATAATCGAAATGGTTGGAACTTTTAGATAAGCCATTGTATAGATGCTATCCGCTATTGCCTTTGATTGGTTGTGTTCTTCGGCTTCTACTCCGGGAAAAGCTCCGGGCGTATCAACAAATGTAATAACCGGCAAACCAAATTTTTCCGCCAACTTCATTATACGGTTCGCTTTTTTATAGCCTTCGGGGGTGGTCATACCAAAATTTCGCTTCATTCTCTCTTTGGTATCCTTTCCTTTTTCGTGTCCTATTACTGCAACCGGTTTTCCGTAAAAATAACCTATTCCTGCTATTATTGAGGGGTCATCTCCGCAGAACCGGTCTCCATGCAGTTCGTGAAAGTTTTCAAAGATAAATTCGATGTAATCTTTTGTGTGGGGCCTTTGCGGATAGCGTGCTATTTGAACCCTATCCCAAGGGGTTAAATTTGTAAAAAACTCTTTAACTTTATTTCTGTACTCTTTTTGAAGTTTTCTTAACTCTCCTTCAACT
This sequence comes from Aquificota bacterium, assembly GCA_026987085.1. Classification (GTDB taxonomy): domain Bacteria; phylum Aquificota; class Aquificia; order Aquificales; family QOAS01; genus QOAS01. Next base: position 5,358 of record JALSNH010000112.1, read on the forward strand.
TCCCTTTTACCGGCGTAAAATTGTTCCCTCAGTTTATTTATTTTCTCTTTAAACTCTTTTACAACTTTATCGACTTTTTTAAAGTCCATTGAAGGTTAAATTTTGCATTTCCTTTTATATGGAATCAAAAATTAGTAATAAAAACTTAAAGGGTTAGGTAGTTGGCTATTATTGCTCCCTGTTTTACCGACCAGTCGCTTACAACTATTTTGTTTTTGTTAAATATTTCTAATGTTCTCCAAAATATAGCTATACCCGGTATTATTGCTTCTGCCCTTTTATCTTCTATTTGAGGTATTTTTTTTCTCTCGTCCACCGTTAGGTTGGAAAGTTTATCAAACCATTTTTTGATCTGTTCTTTAGTTAATACTTTTCCATTAATCTTTTTAGGGTCGTAGGGATAAATGTTGTATTCGAGTGCTACAAGGGTTGTTATGGTGCCTCCTAAACCTACCAGGGTATCAACATGATCCTTAACCTTGGAAATCTCCTTATCAAGATAATTAATAAGAGCTTTTATTTCCTCTTTTTTAGGTGGGTCGCTTTTTATAAACCTTTCGGTGAGGTTTACTATCCCGAAGGGCAATGAAATTACCTTTTCTATATTTGTTCCCTGACCAAATATATATTCGGTGGAGCCTCCTCCTTGGTCAATTACACAAATTTTTCCTTTGGGTTTTACCGCGTAATAGGCTCCTAGGTAGGCGTATTTTCCCTCTTCTTCCGGAGATATTACCTTTAATTTAAAACCCAATTTTTGGAGTTTTTTTTCAAAATCTTCCCTGTTTTGGGCTACCCTTAGAGCTTCGGTTCCCAATACAAGGATGGTGTCAACTTTATATTCCTCACAGAGTTTTTTATATTTTTTTAGAACTTTTAGAGTTTCTTCTATAGCTTCATTTGAGAGTTTTTTAGTTTGTTTTACTCCCCTTCCTAGGGCTGTTATATGACCTTCCTCGTGGAGGATTTTAAAAGTTTTGTCCTCCACTTGGGCTACCGTTATTCGTGTTGAGTAGGTTCCTATATCTATAACAGCTACCCTAAATGGTGTTTTTTTAAGTTTTGTTTTATCCATTTTCAATGTAATTTAAGGGTATAAGAAGATGTTAAAGCTCTTACTTTAAAAGTATTTCCAGATACCCTTCCCTCCACTTGGCAGAGGCCGGTTCCTTATCACTTAACTTTTTAGGTAGGAGGATATGGGTTTTTACATTTCCCAAGCGGATTATAAGTTCCTCACCCGCTTTGTAAAGATCGAGGTATTCCTTTTCCACATAGGGGAGTTTTACTTTCAAAAGATAACCTTCGGAGGTTTGTTCAAATATATAGGGTTGCTCTTTATGAAACACTTGGGAAGGGTCCCTGTCTTGGTATAGTCTTTGAGCTATCCATTTGAGGCCCTCTATGCCTACCAACTCTTTTTGGGAGTGGGGAACCTTAAAGATCGGTTTGGGTTTGAAGTAGTTTTCTATTTCTTCGAGGTATTTGTATTGGCTTTCAAGCCACCCTTTGAGGGAGGGGCAGCTATCTACTACCTCTTTAGGAAAGATTTTGTTTACTATTACCGCATCGGTGTTTATTCCGAACATATTAAAGTAGGTGTAGGCTCTAATGCTCTCTCTCAAAACCATCTTTTCGGGATTGGTTACAAGCCTTATGGAGGTAATATCGGGGTCGAGAAGAATTTCGTCCACCCCTTTTAGGTTTTCATAAAAGGTCTCTATAGCTTTGTAATAACTTTCGTCGGGCAAAGGAACGTCGGTTAACCTTCCCGCTACGGGACGGGCAACTTTCATAATGAGCCTTTCAACGTGGAAGATTTTTTTCATATACCACTTTAAAATGGTCGGCATGCTAATAAAGCGGAGCGTTTCTCCGGTGGGTGGAAGGTCGAGAATGATTACCTCAAAGTCGCTCTTTCTATAGTAATGGTTGATGTAAAGGAGGCCGGTAACCTCCTCCATACCGGGTAAAACTGCCAATTCTTGAGCTACAAGATCGCTTAGGCCGGTTGTATGGAAAAGCAACTCCAAAAAGCGGGCAACCTCTCCCCACCAGCGGTCCAGTTCTTCCTGTATATCGAGTTCCTGTATATAGAGCTTTTCATTTATTTTTATCGGTAAACCTTTGGCGGAAAGCCTTGTCTTTTCATCTATATTGAAGCTGTCGGCCAAAGAGTGGGCTGGGTCGAGGGAGATAACTATCGTTTTCTTACCGTTTTCAGAGATTTTTAACCCGGTAGCGGCCGATACGGTGGTTTTTCCTACTCCGCCCTTTCCTGAAAAAAGGATAATCCGTTTTTTATCCATTAATTGGAGAAATTAAAAAATTTTTAATCTGGAAAGCAAAGAGCTAAGCTCGCTAAAAAAGCGGAGCCAATGGGAAGAATATCCTCATCTATGTCGAAATAAGCACTGTGAAGGGGATGGATTATACCCTTCTCCTCATTGCGGGTTCCCAACCTAAAGTAGGCTCCTTTCGTCTTTTTAAGGTAATAAGCGAAATCTTCCCCTCCCATACTCGGTTCTTTTAACTGGACGTAGGATTTTTCCCCCAACAGTTTTAGGGTGATTTTTTTACCGAATTCAACCATTTGAGGGTTGTTAATTACCGGTGGATAACCCTCTATGTAATCAAATTTATAGGCTCCGCCGTAGGCTAATGTTGTTCCCCAAACCGCTTTTTCGAGCCATTCCACAATATTTCTACGTAATTCTTCATTAAAGGTTCTTACCGTTCCTTCAATGAAAACCTCGTCCGGTATCTGATTTGGAGCGTAGCCACCTTTTATTTTTCCGACAGTTATTACAGCCGGTTCAAAAGGACTTATTTTTCGGCTAACTATATGGTGTATGGAGTTAATTACCTGGGCGGCCATAAGTATCGGATCTATTCCCATATGGGGTTTTGAAGCGTGGGCCGATTTTCCTATAAGTTCAATTTTGAAAAAGTCGGCCGCCGCCATCATTGCTCCTTTGCGGGAGCCGATTGTTCCACTGGGAAGTTCGGGATAGACATGTTGGGCAAAGATAGCTTCCAAATCATCGCAAACTCCCGCTTCTACCAATTTTTTACCTCCACTGCAGGGAGGATATTCCTCACAAGATTGGAAAATTAGCTTTACATCTCTATTTAATTGGTTCCTGTAAAGGCTCAAGATTTTTGCGGCACCCAAAAGCATTGCGGTGTGGGCATCGTGCCCGCAGGCGTGCATAACTCCTTTAACCCTTGAACGGTAGGAAACCTCGTTTTTCTCCTCTATAGGTAGGGCATCTATATCGGCCCTCAAACCGATTGCCTTTTTATCTTTACCTTTTGGGGTTCTTATATAGGCAACCACCGAAGGGGTTCCCGCAAAGTTTTCATAAATTTCTTCTATGCCAAAGGACCGAAGTTTTTCCACTATAAAAGAGGCGGTTTTATTTTCCTTACCCGACAGTTCGGGATACATGTGGATATGCCTTCGCCAGGATAAAAGTTCTCCTTTTAAACTCTCGGCGGTTTGTTTAATTTTTTCAATATTAACTGGCATAGGTTATTAAAAACTAACTCCTTTTTGAGTTATTCAAGGTTAACTAACCTTTTCAAGTTTTAAGAATGGAACCGATTGAGTTTGAATTTTGGAATAAAGGTAAACTGGTTGCCGGTTTGGATGAAGCGGGAAGGGGACCTCTGGCGGGACCTGTGGTTGTTGCGTGCGTAATTTTTCCGCCTTTTACCGAATTCTTTTTGGATTCGGATAGTAAAAAACTCTCTCCCGCGAAGCGGGTTTTTTTCTTTAAAAAAATTTTGAGAAAGGCTCTTTATGTCGGCGTTTCTTTTGCGACGCCGAGAGAGATAGAGGAGTTTAATGTTTACAGAGCAACTCAAAGGGCTTATTTAAAGGCTTTGGAAAATATTCCCTTTAACTTGGGAGGGGTCATAACCGACTATATGCCATTAAAGTTGGATATTCCGGTAATTTCTCCTCCTAAGGCAGATGAAAAGATCTTTTCTGTAGCCGCCGCCAGCGTTGTTGCAAAGGTTATTAGAGACCGAATAATGGAACTTTATTCAATACGGTTTCCTGACTACGGTTTTGAAAAACACAAAGGATATCCGACAAAGGAGCATATAAAAGCTTTGAAAACTTCCGGTGTTAGTGAAATCCACAGGAGAAATTACAAACCGGTCAAGGAGGTTTTGACCGGCAAACTTTTTGGGGAGGGAGGGAAAAATAAACCTTAATAGGTAGTTTCAGTTTCCTCCTTTTCTCTTTTGGCGGTTTCCACTATTAACCTTAGGAGGTTTTCTATATTCCATTTCCTTTCGGCGGAAACATAGATATTCGGATATTCTCCCACCATCATTGAATGGTCTAAATATTGAACCTCGTCGGGAGAGGATATTAAACGGTCCACCTTATTGAAAACCAGTATTTGGGGAACCTTTTCAAGGTTCAGTTTTTTTAAAATACCGTTTACGGTTTCTATCTTTTCGAGCCATTTGGGATCGGTCGCATCAATAACGTGAAGAATTAGGTCTGCCTCCTGAATCTCTTCCAAGGTGGCTTTAAAGGCTTCTATGAGTTCTGTCGGTAGTTTATTTATAAAACCGACGGTATCGGTAAAAAGCAGTTTCGTATCGGGATATACGAATCTTGAAGAGGTTGTAGTATCGAGCGTAGCAAAAAGCATATCTTTTTTAAAAACATCTCTGCCTGTTAGGGCTTTCATAAGGGTCGATTTCCCAACGTTGGTATAACCGACTATAGCCACCCTTATAAAGTTCCCTTCCTTGGAAACTTCCTTAATTCGGCGTTTTCTTTGCTCCCTTCTTCTCTTTTTAACCTCTTCCAATTCCTCCTTTATTTTGTGTATCCGTTTTTTTAGGATACGACGGCGAATTTCCGCTTCCTGCTCTCCCGGTCCTCTTCCTCCTATACCCCCAGCCTGTCTGGATAGGGCTTTACCTTTTCCGTAGAGACGGGGCAGTTCGTGCTGAAGTTTTGCCAGCTCCACCTGAAGCTTTGCCTCTTTGGTTCTTGCCCTTCGGGTAAATATTTCCAAAACGAGGTCGGTTCTATCCATAACCCGAGCGCGGAGTCTTTTTTCTAGCTCTTTTACCTGCGATGGGGTTAACGGGTCATCAAAAACCACCGTGTCGGCTTTTGTTCCCTGAACCAACAAGTTGAGGTCTTCAACTTTTCCTCTACCTATGTAGGTTGAAGGATCGGGAATATCCCTCTTTTGGAGTATTTTTCCCAACACCTTACCGTTAACAGCCTCCACAAGACCGGCAAGTTCGTTAAGTGAGGCGTAGGCCTCACTTTTTGTTTCTCCCTTTTTTTGAACCCCTACAAGTATCGCCCTCATTATTTAACTTTCAACGGTTATGTAGATGAAATTTAATAACCTTTGCAGGTCAAAAGTAGATTTTGTTTCCAGGTTTGGAGCTTAATTAAATCCTTATGGGCTTCCAAGAGGAGAGAGAAAGAATAGAAAAGAGAACCAAAGAACTCATTAAAGATATTGTTGAAGAACAGGGATTGAGACTTTTCGATGTGGAGTTCCGTCCGGAGGGTCGCGGCTGGACTTTAAGGGTTATTGTCGATAAATTTGGGGGGGTAAAGCTGGGCGAGCTGGAGAAACTTTCCAGAACTATAAGTCCACTTCTCGATGTGGAGGATTACATACCCCATGCCTACAATTTGGAAGTGACCTCACCTGGGTTAACAAGGGAGCTTAAAAAGCCGGAGCATTACGCCTTTTTCATAGGCAGGCTCATTAAGGTAATTACCAGAGAACCTATAGAAGGTAAAAGGGAAATTGTAGGCTTTATAGACGATATAGAGGGTGGAATTTTAAAAGTTCGTCCTAAAGGGGAGGATAAAGTAATTCATATTCCTTTAAGCGTTATAGCAAAAGCAAGGCTGGAAGTGGAGTGGTAAAGGTTTAATTTAGAACCTCTACGGGGAAAAAAGATGGCTCAACTAAATGTGGAACAGATAAGGAAATTAATAAAACAAATAGCGCAGGAGCGCGATGTTAAGGAGAGCCTCGTTGAAAAGGCCTTAAAAGATGCCATAGTAACCGCCATTAAAAAGGGGAAAAACCTTAAAGGGAACCTTATAGTGGAATTTACCGAGGAGGGTATTAAACCCTATTTGGTTGAACTAAAAGAGGTTTTTGAAAAGAAAAAACGGGAAGCGGGAGAGATATTTAACATCGACCGCTACAAACAGTTAGAAGGAACTATACTCCACAAAACCAAAAACGGTATAAAGGTAAAAACCGAAAAAGGGATTTTTTTCTTCAAAGAACTTCCTGAAGGAGAGTTGGAAGGAGGAGACAAAGTTAAGTTGGTATTGGTTCCTTTAGAAATAGAACCTGAAGAGGTAGATTATTACGCGGCAAAGGCGGCAAAGGAAACTTTTCTAAAGGAGCTGAACCAGGCCATTAGAGAGCAAACCTTTAGGGAATTTAAAGAGCTTGAAGGTGATATCGTATACGGATTGGTAAGAAAGGTCCTTCCGAAGGGTGATATTATTGTTGACCTCGGAAAGATAGAGGCCGTTTTTCCAAAAAATGAACAGATACCTACCGAAACATACAAGGTTAATGACCGTATAAAAGCCCTCCTGTGGAAGGTTGAGAAGAAAAAAGGAAAACCCTACTTGGTGCTTTCGCGAACCCATCCACTCTTTTTGAGGAGACTTCTTGAGAATGAGATAGCGGAAATTGATGAAGGAAAAGTTGAAATTAAAAAGATTGTTCGAGAGCCGGGAGAAAGGGCTAAAGTTTTGGTTATCTCGAGAGATTCCAAAATAGACCCTGTAGGGGTTATTTTAGGAGTAAGGGGAGAAAGGGTTCAACCTATATCAAAAGAGCTTTCGGGTGAAAAGATAGATATTGTTCGATACAGCGAAAAACCAGAGGAGCTAATAAAGAACGCTATGGTTCCCGCTAAAGTGCTAAAGGTAAATATCAAACCAAAAGAAAAACGGGCGGAGGTGGTAGTTCCGGATAACCAACTGTCGTTGGCTATAGGTAAGAAGGGAGTAAATGTTAAGTTAGTTCACAAGTTAACCGGCTACAACATAGATATTTTTAGCGAAAGCGACTACAAAAGGTTGGAGAACCTAAAAGAGAAACAGGTATCTTAAACTCTCCTCTTAATGGTTTTCAAAAACCAAATCCTTTTGTTGGTTTTTCTTTTAAGCTTAACTTCCTTTGCCGGTAGCTTAAAGAAGCATCTTTACCAGCTAGGCAAACGATACCTTTTTCACAGAAACTATATAACTGCCCTTGAGATTTTTAACTTCTTAGGTAATTACAAAAACGCATCTCAACTAAAAAGGGAAGCGGTCAAATTTTTCCAACCTATAAAGGTTTCCTTAAACAAGGAACCCAATATAAGGGTAGCTTTTGCTAAAAACTTTAAAACCTTCCGTTTGGTATGCGGTAAATACACCTACCGGGGAAGGTATGAAAACGGACTCTACCTCTTTAGGGGAAGGTTTTTAAAAAGTATCCACTTAAAGGTTGATTCCGAAAATTGCAAACTGTTTGTGGATAGAGTATTAAAAACCTACCTACCAAAGGGTGTTGGTGTAAAACTCATTAACTACGGAGGGAGCCTTTTAATACTTGAACTTCCGTTGGAGCTTTATATAAAAGGAGTCCTGCCGGGGGAGGTATATACCTCTTGGCCTTTGGAGGCTTTAAAAGCGCAAGCGGTAGCCAGTCGAACCTACGCCCTTTTTAACCTTATAAAAGCCCGCCAAAGTGGAAAACCGTTCGATGTGGGCGCCACGGTAAACTACCAGGTCTTTACAGGCTTCAACCACAAATTTCCTTCCGTAGAAAGGGCGGTGAACGAAACGCGAGGAGAATTTTTAACCTACAACGGTGGAATAATCTACGCTATGTTCCATTCCAATTCGGGGGGTTGCACCCACTCCTTTAAAGAGCTTTTTGGGGTCGATATAGGCTATCTACCCTCCGTAAGGGAACCTTGCAATATAAAGAACTTAAAATGGAGCTCTTGGAAGAAAAACCTTCCAAAGGTGGAAGTTAAAAATTTTCTCCGAAGGTTGGGAGTGAATTTTACCCGTTTGGAGGATTTTAGAATTGAAAGGACAACCTGCGGAAGGGGAAAAGTAGCAATTTTTAAAACCGATACCGGGATTTATAAACTACCCCTCTCTTTCTTTGTAAGGTTAAACCTGCATCTACCCTCCGATTGGTTCTTTATCCTCTCCAAAAGAGGACGTTACTACCTATTGGCGGGAAGGGGCTTTGGCCACGGTTTGGGAATGTCCCAATGGGGAGCCTACTGCCTCGCTTTAAA
>JALSNH010000113.1 GCA_026987085.1 Aquificota bacterium
TCAACTTTGCAGTCCAATATGCGGAGAGGGTTTCTCTCAAGTCTCCTTTTACAGTCTTCGCAAAGCTCTTCTTTGTGCTCTTTAAGGTAGTTAAGTAAAGCCTCCCTATATTTGGGACGGCACTTTTTACACCCTAAGGAGTTTATCTCTATCGTTGCTTCCACCTTTAGATTCTTTAAAATATCGTCCGCAATTTTGATAATCTCCGCATCCGCTAAGGGGTTTGGGGTTCCTAAAACCTCAGCCCCTATCTGATGAAATTCCCTGTATCTGCCCTTTTGGGGTCTCTCGTGGCGGAACATCGCCCCTTCGTAGTAGAGCTTTTTGTAGGTTCCGTCAGCATAGAGCTTGTTTTCTATATAGGCCCTTACGACTCCGGCTGTTCCTTCGGGGCGGAGCGCTATATCCCTACCCCCTTTGTCTTGGAAAGTGAACATTTCCTTTTCAACAATGTCGGTAGCTTCACCTATCGAGCGGGTGAAAAGTTTTGTATACTCAACGGTCGGTAGAATTATCTCCTCAAAGTTGTTTTTTTCCAAAATTTTTCTTGCGGTTTCTACAACATAACGGTATTTTCTTGCTTCTTCACCAAGGATATCCTTAAACCCACGGACGGTTTTAATCTTTTCTCCCATTGGTAGATGGTTAAAGTTTAAACCACTTGGGAGGGATAAAATTCTGAACTTACAAAAGTTGAGAGAAAAAGCAAATCAAAAAAACCTTAAGTGGATTTCCCTAATAGTAGGGACCTTTATAGGTTTCGGATTGATAGTTTACTTTCTACCTTTGGGGGATATTTACCGAGCCATAAAAGAAATTTCCCTAAAAAGTTTGGTTTTGGGATTGTTCCTCTACACGTTGAGTTATATATTCCGAACCTGGCGATGGAAATACTACTATCCTTCTGTCTCTTTTAATTATTTATTTTTCACAACAGCGGTAAATACCTTATTTAACAATCTTCTGCCCGCACGGTTGGGTGAAAGTTCCATCTTTTTACTGCTAAAAAAATATGACTCCTCTTTAAAAGAAACCGTAAAAAAATTTCTTAAAGTCCGCCTATTGGACGGTTTTTCACTTTTAACCCTTTTAACCTTCTCGGTTTTTTATTTAAAAATTAATCCGTTGGTCGGAACCATTTTAGCCCTGTTGATTTACCCATTAGGAGTTTCTGTTTTAAATTTAACCTCAAAAGTTTGGAAAAAAATACCTTCGCTTCAAATTGAACTCCTTCCTTTTCTACTTTCCTTGGGAAATTTAATATCAAAACTTCTGGCGGTTTATATTGTTCTGGACTTCCTGCATATAGGTTTTATCAAATTTATTGCCGGTTTTATAGGAGGAGAAATTAGCTCTATATTGCCTTTCCACTCTTTTGCCGGATTGGGAAGCTATGAGACCGCTTTTTCGGCCACTTTAAAGTTTCTTTTTAATGAAAACTTTAAGGAGGGTTTCAAAATAGCCTTTCTATCCCACGCATTTTTACTTTTTGCTTCACTTTTATTGGGAGGAATATCCCTTATAGCCCTTATAAGGAAAAGTTAAAGAAAAAGATTTCTCCCTTTTGCTTTGGTTGAATAAACCCACCTATATCTTTGAAGTGTAATAGTTAACCGAAATATCTTTAAAAAGTTTTTGTAAATTTAACATCCCCAAGTATCTATTGTTTTCATCTACGTAGGGAATATACTCAGTTCCAGCCAGGCTTAGGATTTTTAAAATCTCGTTCAGGTCCGCATTGTTTTTTAAAACCACAGGTGTTTTATTTAAGATATCGGAAACTTTTTTTGAGGATGGGTTATAAATATTCCCCAAAATTTTCATAAAATCCCTTACGGATAAAACTCCTATAAGTTCTTTATCTTTATTCACAACCGGCAGAAGTCTTAGGTGCAATTTGCTAAATACCTTTATAGCTTTGGATATTGAAGTTTGAGAGTAGAGAGGAGGGATCTTTTCAACATACTTTTCCAAATTTAGGTTTTTTAAAAGTTGAATCACCTTTGGGTCGTCAATATTTAACCCCTGTTGAATTAATGAACGGCGGAAGTAGCTACCCGGTTCAAATTTGGCAACCAACCAAGATGTAAAGGAGGCCGCTATAAGCGACGGTAATAAAAGCTGGTAGGAATGGGAAAGTTCAATTATTAAAATGGTGCTTCTTAAAGGTGCTCTGGAGAGACCGGATAACATAGCGGTACTACCGATAAGGGCGGCAACCCGAGGGTCTATATGGTTAAATCCAAGTTTGAACAGTGAACCTAAAATAAAGCCTCCGAAGCTCCCTAAAAATATAGATGGAGACATTAAACCTCCAAAAAGACCACTACCTATGGTTAATATTAAGGTGATTAGTTTAGCAATAAATATACCTAGCACTTTGAAAAAGTGATATTTAAAGTTATAGAGTTGAAATATATACTTGTATCCAACCCCTTGCGCTTCTTTAAAGAGATTTAAAATTACAGCAGTTATAAATCCGTTTACACCAAGTATGTAATACCATTTTCTTTTTGCTTTTAATCTTAAAAGCTTAAAAAAATCGAATGAGTAAAAAATCAAAAGTGTTATTAAGGCAAAAAAAATGGAAATAATAGGAACCAAAAAAAAGTATATATCCTCAAATTGGAGGTGGGGTAATCTTAAAGGTGCAAAATCGCCCCAAAACTCCCGACTTATTAGTGTGGCTGTTGTGGTTGATACTATCAGAGGTATTAGTATATATAGGTTTAACCTTCCTATAATAATTTCTATTCCTAAAATTATACCTGCGAGAGGAGCGTTAAAGGTGGCTGCTATTGCTGAGGCTACGCTTGCGGTTAGATAAAGAGGAATGTCTATACTGTTCCGTATTTTGGAAATTTTTATATATATCTCCCCCAAAAGAGCACCAAATTTTGCTATTGGAGCTTCCCTACCCACGGGTAGACCTATAGCAATATTCAAAGATGTAAGAATAAGGACAAAAAAGCTTCTTAAAGGGGAAAAACCACCTCTCCAAAAGATGATTTTTTTAGCGATATTATCGAGCGTAATTGCTGGTGGTTCAAAAAGAACTTTATGAACTATAAAGTTGGAAGCTATAAAAATGGTTGGATATAGAAAAATGGAAAAATCATTTAAATGGAAAAAATTTAGTTGATTTTCAAAGGAAAGTATTAAAAATCTAAATAAAAGTGCAGATATTCCACCTAAAAAACCTATTAAAATTGGATGTATAAGAAAATGAAACAGTTCCTCAACGGTGAACATTATTAATTATTTTAGAGGTAAAGGTTTTTAAGTCTCCTTTAAAGATATTTTTTTGTCCTAAATAGGTACTATATCCAAAGCTTAAAAGATAGCTTGTTATAACAGCGGCTGTCATTGGAATTACGACATCGTCATGGCTCATTTCGGTAATCATAACAATAGCTGCTAAGGGCGTTTTGGCTGTGGCAGCCAGAGCCGCACCCATACCGGCAAGGGTAAAGGTTACGAGATTTTGTGGAAAGAAATGGCCGAAGATAT
>JALSNH010000114.1 GCA_026987085.1 Aquificota bacterium
ACCTTCTCTTCCACTTCCTTGGCCGAGTCGCTCAAATAAATCGCGTTGTTGTAGGATTTGGACATCTTTCTGCCATCGATACCTACCACCTTCGGTGTTTCGGTTAAAAGTGCCTGCGGTTCGGGGAAGGTTTCACCGTAAAGCCTGTTAAAACGGCGGGCTATTTCGCGCGTAAGTTCTATGTGGGGAAGCTGGTCTTCACCCACCGGAACGGTATTTCCTTTGTAAATCAAAATGTCGGCAGCCTGCAAAACGGGATAGCCTAAAAATCCGTAGGTATCTATCTGATAGAGAAGTTTTTTGTCGATATTTAACTTTTTAAGTAGCTCACCCTCAATGGCACCTTCAAAGAGGGCTTTAACCAGTGCCTCGGCCAGCTCTTCGGTCAAAATCTCCTTAAATTGGTTGTAATTTTCAACTTTCACACTTAACTTGGAAATGAGCTCTTCAACAAGGCCCACCGTTAGGTTTTTAAAGTTGGCTTTTACCTCGTTAAGTTTTAAAAGGTTGTATTTCAAATCTTTGTAGGTCGGGTTTAATTCGAGCCAACTTTTGGGGGTAATCATTCCAAAAAGCAGGTAAAGTTCCGCATGCTCCTTTACCTTCGATTGGATAAAGAGGGTATTCCTATCGGGGTCGAGGCCGCAGGCGAGCCAATCGAGCATTAGGCTTTCAACATTTTTCTTTAATTCACTTGTATTGGTGTAGGAGGTTGTTAAAGCGTGCCAATCGGCGATAAAGATAAACTTTTTACCTTCCTCCTCTTGGAGTTTTAACCAATTTTTTATTACACCAAAATAGTGCCCTAAATGGAGTTTACCGGTGGGACGCATTCCGCTAACGATTACCCTTTCGGAGTTTTTTATTTCCGAAACCATCAAAGGGTTAGATTATTAAAGAAAGGACTATATGGAGGTTTAAAATTACCTAACTTTTAGAAAACTCCTTAAAAATTTTTTCCTTTAGATGGTCTATATTCCTTTTGCGAGAAAATATCGACCTAAAAAGTTTTCGGAGGTTGTAGGTCAAACCGCCGCGGTTAGGACTTTAAAAAATGCGATAAAAACTAACCGTGTGGCCCACGCCTATATTTTTGCCGGCCCTCGGGGGGTTGGTAAAACTACTATAGCCCGTATTCTTGCAAAGGCTTTGAATTGTTTAAATCCCTCCTCCGAAGGGGAACCGTGCGGAGAGTGCGAACATTGCAGGGCTATAGATAAAGGAAATTTTCCCGATTTGATTGAGATAGATGCCGCCTCCAATAGGGGTATCGATGATATTAGACAACTGAAGGAGAGCGTTTCTTATGCTCCCATTAAGGGGAAATACAAGGTCTACATTATCGACGAGGCCCACATGCTCACAAAGGAGGCCTTTAACGCCCTTTTAAAAACTTTGGAAGAGCCTCCGCCGAGAACGATATTTGTCCTCTGCACTACAGAGCTCGATAAGATTATTCCGACCATTCAGTCGAGATGCCAGCGGATTATCTTTAAAAGAATTCCCGAAGGGCTTATTGTTGAAAGGTTAAAGGAAATTTGTTCTTTGGAAGGTATTAAATATGAGGAGAATGCCCTTCGGGTAATTGCCCAAGTGAGCGAAGGCTGTATGCGGGACGCCGCCTCCATATTGGATCAGGCCGCCACCTACTGCGACAACAATATTACCGAGAAACTCGTTAGGGAGTTTTTGGGTATAGTTTCCCAAGAGCGGGTTTTTAATTTCTTAAAGAACCTTTTGGAAGGCAATACCAAGGAGGCTATAGAGGAGCTCCAAAGGTTGGACGAGGAAGGCTATAACCTTATCCGATTTTGGGAGGAGGCTTACGACCTACTTTTTAAAACCCTTTTAAAGGTAAAGACCAATCCTCAGGACCTTACGGAGGAAGAAAAGGCAATTTCCGAACAACCGTTGGAAAAGCTTTTATACCTCGAAAGTATAATGTCTAAAGCCCTTTCGGAGGCCAAATTTAAGGAACCTTTAAGGGTTTTTGAGCTGGCGGTCCTAAAGGTGGAGCTTTTGAAACATATAATCCCTCTTGGGGAACTTTTAAAGCTCGGTAAACTTCAAAATAGCGGAGAAATATCTGCTAAAGATACCGTTGTAGAAACACCAACCCTTCAAAAGGAAGAAAAAATTGAAAGAAATATTTCGGTGGAATCTGAAAAGGCAAAGGCTCAAAAGGAGCAAATAGCACTTCAAACTCCTCCCGAGAAGTTAAAAGAAACGGCCAAAAAGGAAGTTGTTGAGAGCAATACAAAACCGGAAATTAAAAAAGTTGATCTTAAACTCTTAAAGGAAAAGTTTGTTAATAAACTCTACAAGGATGGTATTTTGGAGAAAGCCTTTATAAAACTACTGCTGAAATATCTAAAGGAAACGCCGGAGGGTATTGTTTTGGAGCTTCCCGAAACAACTTATAAGAGTTTTAGAGATGAGATAGAAAAACTCAAAAGGTTATATTCAAAATGGGTCTCTATAGTTGTGAAAGGGGAGGTTGGAAGAACCGAAAAAAAGTTCAAAAAGTTAAAAGATACCCCTTATCTGTTTTGAAAATTTTGGAAACTTTCGAGGGAAAGATAGTTGCGGAATACGAAATTAAGGACAGTAATAGGCAGGATAAATAAACCCGTTTTGGAAAAATTTTTCAATCTCCTTAAAAGGAACCATTATTTTGGTTCCAACCACCTTGTCGGCTTTTATTTTTAAAACAGGTCCCCTACAGGTGGGTTTTAATTTCGATAGACTTAAAACGGGTATTCCAAAACTTTCGTCCCAAATTTGGAAAAAGGGGTTGTAGGTTATCGAATTACCTTTGTAGGTGATTTTTAAAGAAACCGTTTTAATCTTTTGGGATTTTGTCTGTTTGTAAAGTTGCCTGTAAAAGGATAGAAAATCATTTTCACTAATAGTGGTAATTAGAGAACCACCATTTTTTGAAACCTCTATTACGGCATGAAATCCATCGCCGGTATAGGTAATTTTTCCCGTCCAATTAGGTGGTAAAAGTTTTTTTATAAACTCACTGTAAGGTTGAGGAAGTTTCAAAATTTGTGCAAATAAAGTTATAGGTAGGAATAAAAACCATAAGAATTTTTTCATAAAATAAAAAATATTAGTTTTTGGGAGTTTTTCCATCTCCCTCTTTTTGGAAATCCAATTCTTTTTTCATAGCAACTTTTCCGGTTCTTATTAGCTCTTTAATTCCGAAAGGTTTTACCAGCTCTATAAAGTTTGAGATGGTGGTTCCATCTCCCACCAATTCTATTGTGTAGGTATTGTGGGAAACATCGACTATCTTTGCTCCAAAGATTTGCACCAACCTATAAACTTCCTCCTTGGCCTTCGGTGTTCCCAAATTTACCTTTACAAGTAAAAGTTCCCTCTCAATGTGGGGTAGGTCGGTTAGGTCCCGAACTTTTATTGTGTTAATTAAACGACGAAGTTGCTTAACAACCTGTTCTATAACGTGCTGGTCGCCTTCCAC
>JALSNH010000115.1 GCA_026987085.1 Aquificota bacterium
GGGTCATATTTATCGTCGGCGGACAGTAAGAGGGCGGTAATTATGGTGTCGTAATAGTAACCTTTAGGGAAAAGGGGACGTATAGGTCTATCTATTACCCTCGCTACCAAAACCTCCCTATCGAGCGGTTTTCCTTCCCTTTTGGAAAAACCTCCGGGAATTCTACCGAAGGCGGCGGTTTGTTCTCTGTATTCAACCGCCAAAGGTGTGAAGTCGATATCCTCCATAGGCTTTTCGTCCATTACGGCGGTAACGAGAACCTGCGTTTCTCCCTGTTGGACTATAACTGCCCCATCGGATAGGCGGGCAATATCGCCGGTTCTAATTTTTATAGGCTCCGGATGACCGGGAAGGGTAGTTTCCAGTTCTACCTTTTTTAGTCCTTCCATCTTCTCTATACCTCGCAATTAAAAATCTCTTTTAGAGATTTAAATTTATCTACCACTTAAAAGGTAGGAACTAGAACTTTCCGATAAAGATTCTTATAAAGAGAAACCAATAGAGCGCTTTAGAGTATCTCCAAATTCCTCTTAATGAGGTGCTTTAAAAAATTTATCCTATGATAGAAAAATTTTTTTCTATCCGAAAATGGGTAATTTACAAACTCTTCTTCCATATGTTTTAACCTCTCTTCAATGGTTTCAACGGTACCTTTATTTGTAAAAGCAAACTTTTTAACTTTTCCAACCCAAGTTTTCAGCTCATTTATCTCCTTTTTCAACCATTCCAATTCCTCTTTAGATGGCTTGGATGGTTTATAAATGGCATAGTGGATGTCCCAATTAACAGAGGAAGCTATACAACTAATATTTGGCAATCGACTTTTCAAATAATTAAAAATTTTTTTATATTCTCCTCGCACCACCATTAACTTCTTAGCTAAAGGAGTAATTTGCATTATATGGCAATAAATTATAGAAAAAATTTAAAGTAATCAATTGCTTATTGGACCTTCCGAAGGGCAAAATAGGGTTTGTCTTTACTTGGTAAGATTTTGGAATTTAACTTTCCAAAAGGAGGTTTTTAATGCTTGAATACGACATCCTTATAGTGGGTGCCGGCGGAGCAGGTCTTTATGCCGCTTTGTGGGCTTCCCAAAATCCCAATCTCAAAGTTGCGGTAATGTCAAAGGTCTATCCTGTAAGGTCCCATACCGGGGCGGCAGAAGGTGGTATTAATGCCGCTTTGGGAAATGTTGCCGAAGATAGCCCGGAAAAGCACGCATTCGATACCGTTAAAGGTTCCGATTACCTGGCCGACCAAGACGCGGTTGAAATAATGACCCAAATGGGACCCCAAATTATTTACGATATCGAACATAGGGGGGTTCCATTTTCACGGCTCGAGGATGGAAGACTTGCCCAAAGACCTTTCGGAGGTGCATCTTTTCCAAGAACTTGCTACGCAGCGGATAGAACCGGCTTGGCAATTTTGCATACCCTTTACGACCAAACCCTAAAACAAGGTGTTGAATTTTTAAACGAATGGTTCTTGCTCAATGTAATTCACAACGGCGAGAGGGTTTTGGGCGTCACCGCTTGGGATATTAGAAACGGCGGAGTCCACTTCATAAAGGCGAAGGCGGTTATTTTGGCCACCGGTGGCCACGCCCGTATGTATTGGAACAGAACCTCCAACGCCCTCGGTAATACTGGGGATGGTTCGGCTGCGGTTCTAAGGGCCGGTTTACCGCTAAAGGATATGGAATTTGTCCAGTTCCACCCTACCGGTCTTAGAAAAACGGGGATTTTGATAACCGAAGGTGCCAGAGGTGAAGGTGGATATCTGATTAACAAGGACGGTGAAAGGTTTATGAAAAAATACGCACCGGAGAAAATGGAGCTGGCCCCGAGGGACATAGTGGCCCGCTCAATTGAAAGGGAGATTCTCGAAGGTAGAGGTTGCGGTCCCGAAGGGGACTATATATGCCTAGACCTTAGACATTTAGGTAAAGAAAAGTTGATGGAGCGCTTACCCCAAACGGTTGAGCACGCCCGCGTCTACGAGGGAGTTGACCCCGTTAAGGAGCCCATTCCTATTAGACCGACCGCCCACTATTCTATGGGTGGTATAGATACCGATAAATACGGTCAAACCGAAATTAAGGGGCTTTACGCCGCCGGCGAGGCCGCCTGCATCTCGGTTCATGGGGCAAACCGTCTGGGTGGAAACTCTTTGCTCGATATTTTGGTGTTCGGCAAAATTGCAGCCGAGCACGCGGCCGAATATGTGGTGGGTGTAGAGCACATACCCACCGAAGGTGGGGAATATGTAAAAAAAGATGAAGAATTTCTTAACTCTTTAATAACCGGAGAATCCAAAGAAAAGCTGGCCGATATGCGTAAAGAGCTCGGTAATATTATGGCCTCAAAGGTTGGGATTTTTAGAGAAGAAAAACCTATGGTGGAAGCCCTCGAACAGATTAGGGAGCTGAAAGAGAGGGCCAAACAGGGTTTGAGGGTTGTGGACACCTCCAAAAGGTTCAACTTGAACTTAGTCCAAACTTTGGAATTTTTGAACCTTTTGGACCTTGCGGAGGTTACCGCCCTCTGTGCCATAGAAAGGAAAGAATCAAGGGGTGCCCACTACAGACTCGATTACCCAAAAAGGGACGATCAAAACTATTTGAAACATTCCGTGGTAAGGAGAAAGGAGGATAGAACCCTCGAGCACGGTTGGAAAGATGTGGTAATCACCAAATGGCAACCCCAAGAGAGGAAGTATTAATTTTTTCTAATCTTTCTTTTATATAAACCTTTTAATGGCTCAAATCTTAATGGGAACCGCCACCGCGGGTTTAAAACCTTCCGGTAAAAAGGACCTGCTGGTGGTGTATTCAGAAAAACCTTTCCTCGTTTCGGCGGTTTATACAAAAAACCACTTTAAGGCAGCTCCGGTAATTTATTCCAAAAGGTTAACCGACCAAAAAAACCTTTTTAGGGCCTTTGTAGTTAACAGCGGGAATGCCAACTGCGGAACCGGTGAGGAAGGTCTAAAGCACGCCGAAATGATGGCCAAACGGGTGGCTAAAAATTTGGGAATATCTCCCGACGAGGTTTTGGTATTCTCAACCGGAATAATAGGCGTTCCCTTACCAATTGAAAAGGTCTTAAAAGGTATAGATGAAGCTTGCAATAATTTAAAACCGCTCGACCTAAAGGAGGCGGCAGAAGCCATCTCTACCACCGATGCTTTTCCAAAATATGCCAAAAGGGTCTTGGCTTACGGCTTTGGTAAAGGAGCCGGAATGATACATCCCAATATGGCAACGATGCTCGCCTACATCTTTACACCCGCAAAGGTGGATTTTAAAACTTTAAGGAAACTCCATTTGGAGGTAAACGAAAAAACTTTTAACTCCATTACGGTGGA
>JALSNH010000116.1 GCA_026987085.1 Aquificota bacterium
GTAGTTTTTTTGATTTCTTTGTATCCCGCTTTAGCGGGCATTAACTGCAACATAAGACATTGTTTATCCATTTAGAGAGGAAGATACCACCGTCGCAATCCCGCATTTAGCAGGCATTAACTGCAACCGGACTCAAACTTCTAGAAACGGCTCTGAATTTCACAGTCGCAATCCCGCATTTAGCAGGCATTAACTGCAACGCAATCTGGACAAGACAATTAAAAGCATCGACACTCTGACAATTGTCGCAATCCCGCATTTAGCAGGCATTAACTGCAACCGGACTCAAACTTCTAGAAACGGCTCTGAATTTCACAGTCGCAATCCCGCATTTAGCAGGCATTAACTGCAACTCAATTTTAACCCAGGTATACTAGCCACACGTTCATGGTCGCAATCCCGCATTTAGCAGGCATTAACTGCAACCCTAGGCTCTCAAAACCGCATTATATCTAACTTTTAAAATTGAAAAACCCCACAAATAGTTATATATATTGCTCTAACCCGCATCAGTTCTAAATATTCACGATTGCTTTAGAACCATGCGGGTTTGCGCAATCTTGACATTATTCAGTTGCCAAGGAGCCAACTCTAACTTTTAATTTGATTATATACCACAAAAGTAAGGGAAAGTCAACAACTAAAAACCTTTGGAGGTTGACATTAATAAAACCAAAAACAGTAAACTTGACATTTTATTAATTAAACTTAAGTCGGTATTTTTGAAAATATAACCACAACGGATGGGCAAATAATTAATAAATGTCCCAAATATTGCAAGAAAATCAAATTAATACTCCAATTTTTTGCTAAAATTATAAAACTTTGAACGTTATTTGAAATTATTCGCCCACTTTTAAAGGTTTGATTTGTAATAAATCCGTAAAATGGAAAAAACGATCTATAGAACTTTAAATGGTTTTAGTTTGATATTTAGATAAACTATTTTGGTTTGATTTTAGCAACTACTAACCAAAGTCGGTTTGTCAAGTTTTGACTTTTGTCAAGTTTAGGAACAAATGCAATTTATCCTTTAAAGGTTGCCTTTATTAAGGAAAAGAACCTTCAATAGGTTTTAAAATCTTTTCCAAAACCGAAGGAGGTTAGGAATGCAAAAGGACTTTTACTACCGTATGGACATAGTTCTCAATGCGATTACCAGAAAGGGTAAGGAGCTCGCAAAGACGGAAGAGGAACTCCAAGAGTGGCTAAAGGACTACTTAATAGTCATTACCGAGATAGAAAAATATGCCCTCGACCTTAAAGATATTTGGGAGGACCCAACAGCGGACAAGGCTCTTGAAAAATTGGAAGAGCTACAAAATGCAGATGACCTAAAAAAGCTCGAAGAGGGTTTAAAAGAGCTCAGAAACGAGCTTGCTCAAGTTTACAACGGGTATCTTGAAGAGGTTATAGCCTCCAAAAAGAGGAAGTAAAGGTTCCTTTTAAATTCTTTTTCCCTTTTGTTGGACAATCTTTCCTTATGAACTTCCTTTTAGAGGTAGGAACGGAAGAGTTGCCCGCCGGGGAAATTCTAAAGGCGGTTAACTATATAGCGGAGCAACTCCAAAAGGTTCTTAAAGAGAAGGATATTTCCTTCGAAGGGATAGAAACCTTTGCAACTCCCAGAAGGTTGGTCGTTTACATAAGAAAACTCCAAAAGGAGGAACCGGTTAAAAAGGAACTCGTTTGGGGTCCTCCTAAAAATATCGCCTTCGATAGTGAAGGAAAACCTACCAAAGCCCTCGAAGGGTTTTTAAGGAAAAACAACGCCTCCCTCGAGGAGGTAAAAGTTCTCTCAAAAGGAAAAGGAGAGTATGTAGCCGTAGAAAAGACGGTAGGAGGCAGACCGACAACCGAAATTCTGGCCGAAGCCGTTCCCGACATACTCGATAGCGTTCCCTTTTCCAAAAGAATGCGTTGGGGGAGCGGTAAAACCTTCCTAAGGCCGGTAAGGTGGCTATTGGCCTTGGCCGACGACCGAGTTGTTAAGTTTAAATGGGGAAATCTTGAAAGCTCAAACAAAACTTACGGCCACCGCTTTATAAATAATGGAGGGAACTTAAGAGGAAAAGAGTTAACGGTTAAAGATGTTGCCGAATACTTTAAACTCCTAAAGGAGCACTTTGTAATTTACGACCACCGCGAAAGGGAAAAACTTATAAGGGAAACTTTGGAAACCTACGAGGGTGAGTTTGAAGCAAGGGTTCCTCTCAAAGAGGAGCTTGTTAAAGAAAACACCTTTTTGGTCGAATACGTTCACCCTATTCTCGGAAGTTTTGAGGATAAATATTTGGAACTCCCTCCATTGGTGATTATTACGGTTGCAGCCCACCATCAAAGGTTTTTCTGCTTTCAAAAGGAGGACGGTTCGTTAGTTCCGAAATTTTTGGCCATCTCCAACAATGTGCCAAAAGATGATAAAACCGTAAGGGAGGGTTTTGAAAAGGTCTTAAAAGCCCGCTTAGAGGACGCCCTATTTTTCTACAAAGAAGACCTAAAAAGGAGGTTGGACGAACTTGTTCCCAAATTGAGGGGGATTCTCCAACACCCTAAGTTGGGAACCCTTTACGACAAAACCCTACGGTTGGTGGAGCTATCTGTAGAGATAGCAAAAGGGCTTTACCCCGAGAAAGTCAAAAAGGCGGAAAGGGCGGCCTACCTTTCCAAGGCGGACCTGCTTACCGAAATGGTAAAAGAGCTCGACGAACTGCAGGGTTATATGGGCTACATCTACGCCAAGGCCCAAGGGGAGGACGAGGAGTTAGCCTTAGCCCTTTGGGAGCAATACAAGCCCAAAGGTGCCGACGATGAGGTTCCCTCCACAAATGTGGGAACTGTTCTTTCAATAGCGGACAAGCTCCACGATTTGGTTGGGTATTTTGGAATAGGTGAAAAACCGAAATCTACCGCTGACCCGCTCGGTATAAGAAGGGCTGCCCTCGGAATAATCCGCATACTGGACTCCAAAAGGTTAAATATCGACCTCGAAAGGTTGGTAGAGTTTACCTACGACCTTTTTGAGGAATTGGAAGCTTCCAAAGGGGAACTTTTAAAGGAACTTGAAGAGTTCTTTAAACAACGGGTGGTCAACTATCTGGCGGAAAGGTACCCTAAAGAGTTGGTTATTGCGGTTGCGGAGACCCAAAACGGTTTCGATATTGTCAAAATCCTCCAAACGGTGGAAGAGTTAGGGGCTATCCTCCAAAATGAGGAGGTAAAACTGGTAAGGGAGGCCTACCGTAGGGTGAGGAAGATAATCTCCAAAATTTCGGAAACTTACGATGTGAGTCCCGAACTTTTCCAACTGCCGGAGGAAAAGGAGCTTTATAAAGCCCTTGCGG
>JALSNH010000117.1 GCA_026987085.1 Aquificota bacterium
CCAAAATCGGAGAGGTCCCTTTTAATCTCTTCGAGCATCTTTTTTAGTCCGAACTCCGAAAGGAATGAAATAGCCTCCTCCTTAGTAAGTTCCAATATCTGTTCCCTATAAAGGTCGTAAACTTCCTCTGCCAGTTCCTTTATATACTCGCCCCTATAGCCGTTTTGTTCAAATTCGTCCCCTATCTCCCTAAAAAGGGTCGATATTTTTACATAAAGTTGGTCCTTCTTTGTAGCCTCACCGGGAGGAGCCATTAGGTAGGAGGCGGCGTTGTAGGCCCCCTCGTAAACTTTGGATAACATCAGTTCCAAATAACGGTAGAGAATGGAGAGGCCGAGCATCTTTATCTGGTTCCCCGCATCGTTTACGTAGTATTCGCGGATAACATTCCAGCCGTAAAAATCCAACAGATTGGAAATTACATCGCCGACAACTCCTCCTCTGGCGTGGCCAAGGTGGAGCGGACCCGTCGGGTTGGCGCTTACATACTCGACCTGAACTTTTCTACCTAAACCGATGTTCTCTTTGTAAAAGTCAAAACCTTTATCGAGTATCTCCTTCAAAACGGAGTAGTAGAACTTTTTGGAAAACCTCACATTTATAAAGGCCGGTTTTGCAACCTCAACACTCTCAAAGTTAGGGTCCTTTTTAAGCTCCTCCGCAATTTCGGTGGCAATTTCAAAAGGGTTCCTCTTTAAGGTCTTGGTTAATAGAAATGCCACGTTGGTGGATAGGTCTCCGAACTCCTTCCTTTTTGGTTTTTCAACCTTAAAATTTATCCCCGAAAGGTTGTATTTTTCTTTTAAAATCCTTTCGACGGAACTTTTCAAATAACCCTGCATCGGAAGGTAAAGAATTATCCAAAGGTTAAACTTTTAGGTTTAGTATGGAGTTAAAACTCTCTCAAAGGGTGCTCTCACTAAAACCATCTCCCACTTTAGCCATAAGTGCCAAAGCTAAAGAGCTTAGAGCAAAAGGTGTAGACGTTATAGGCTTCGGAGCGGGTGAGCCGGACTTTGACACCCCC
Source organism: Aquificota bacterium (assembly GCA_026987085.1). Lineage (GTDB taxonomy): Bacteria > Aquificota > Aquificia > Aquificales > QOAS01 > QOAS01. The sequence goes on from JALSNH010000117.1 coordinate 1,028, forward strand.
GAATTTATAAAGGAAGCGGCAATAAAAGCCCTTCGGGAAGGAAAAACCAAATATGCACCTGCAGGCGGAATTCCCGAACTTAGGGAGGCATTGGCCGAAAAGTTTGAAAAGGTTAACGGAGTTAGCTACAAACCTTCCGAAATAGTCGTTTCTACCGGTGCAAAGAACATCCTCTTTTTGCTCTTTTTAATGCTGCTTAATGAGGGCGACGAGGTTTTAGTTCCCGCCCCCTATTGGGTTTCCTACACCGAACAGATTAAACTTTTTGGAGGTGTTCCGATAGAAGTTCCCACCGAAGAGGAGAAAGGTTTTGTCCTAACGGTGGACGACATTAAACCTTTTGTCAACGAACGGACAAAAATTTTGATACTGAATTCACCCAACAACCCAACCGGTGCGGTAATAGATGAAAAGAACCTAAAAGAGATTGCCCAATTTTGCCTTGAAAGGAACATTTTGATAATCTCCGACGAGTGTTATGAAACTTTCACCTACGATGGTGAAAAACATATTTCAACAGCCTCTTTGGATGAAGAGATTAAAAGGATAACCTTTACGGTGAACGCCTTTTCCAAAACCTACTCTATGACCGGTTGGAGGGTAGGTTATGTAGGTTGTCCCAACGAGGAATATGCGAAGGTTTTAACCAACCTAAACAGTCAGTCGATTTCCAACGTTACAACCTTTGCCCAATATGGTGCCCTCGAAGCGTTAAGAAATCCCGAAGCTCCCAAATTTGTTGAAAAGATGAGACTTACCTTCGAAAGGAGAAGGGATCTAATCCTTTCCAAAATTAGGGAGATACCCGATGTGAAAGTTAACACTCCCAAAGGTGCCTTTTACGTATTTCCCAATTTCAGGAACTGGGTTGCCAAATTTGACAACGATTTGGAATTTACAAAGTACCTTCTCGAGGAGGCAAAGGTTGCAATAGTTCCCGGTAGCGCTTTCGGTTATGAAGGCTTTGCCCGAATCTCTTACTGCAATAGCGACGAAGAGATTATAGAGGGAATGGACAGAATTAAAAGGGCTTTAGAAAACTTGGCCTAAAACTCGAAGGGCACAATTCCTAAAACCTCCATATCGTCGAGGATATTAAAAAGAAACGCCCCGTCTTTCTCTTTCAATACTTTTACAAAATCCTCATAATTGTTTGCCGCTATTTTGTAGGTATCGGCTATCTGTTTCCATTTCGATGAAAGTGGAGAATAGGTAGCCGGAATCTCCAACTGGTTCAAAACTTGCCAACACTCATTGATAAATTGATAATCAATAGCATAGCCGTAAGTGGGAATTATATACTGAGCTCTGTCAATAATATCTTCCAATTCCCGTAAAGAGGATTTAAACCTTTCATTGGAGGAGATATTTGAATAATGAAAAATTCTAAAGTGGCTTAGAAAAACCTTTTCCAAAAAGGAAATATTTTTGGATACAAAACTTCCGAAGAGATTACCCGTTATTAAAATCCCGTTTGGAAAGTAAAGGGCTCCCTCGAATTTACTACCCAAGAAAGGAAAGTTAAAAGTTTCCACACCGGGTAGATCTATAAAGTTTCTTTCTTTCAAGCCACTAATTTTTAATCTTTCTTTTATAATTGGAGGAACAAGGAGCTTAAGATCGGGATTCCTTATAAGTAAAGTTTTTAAATTCAATACCGTATTGTCGGTCAATTCCGCACATACTATAACCGTATTTTTGTGAATTTTTTTTCTCATCTCCATTGCCGGTTGGGTAAAAATTTCAAAACCTTTATATTGAAATGAATAGATTCGCCTTTCCCTAAAAAGGTTTTCCCTAATAGAGGTTATAAGTTCCACTTTTGGAGGTATTGTTAAATTACTGCCTTCAACTGTTAATTTACCCAAGGAAATTTTCAAAAGTCTTTTGTAAAAATCGTCGGTTCCTTCAAAAAATTCTACTTTCTTAAAGGGAAGCTCTTCCAAGGAAATAACTTTCGGAATAGTATCGTCCAAATTTATAGCAGCTATTTTTGAAATATCTAAATTACTACTTTCAACTTGACCATTAACTAGCTTTAATGAATATAAAATTTGATTGTTTTCCCTATTTTTAACGGATACTGTCCAATTTTTATTTGTAGAAGCCAAATAATTTAATAAATTAAATAAACCTACCCTGTAAAAATCGAAATTGCTAGCGCCTTCCTTTAAAGATTTTTCTAAGCTTTTAATAGTTGAAATTAGAGCTTTTGTTTTTACAAAGAGCGATAAAGGGTTAAAAGGTATAGTTTCCAAATTTTG
>JALSNH010000118.1 GCA_026987085.1 Aquificota bacterium
AGTGCCTCTCCTTTTTACAACACTCCGAAAGGTCGAAGTTGAATTTTTTCCTTAAAAAGTCCTCCAGATACTCGTCCTTTTCGAGGACCTTAATATCGAGCCACCTTTTCGGGAAAAGTTTATAAAACTCCTCCTTTCGGATTTTTTCATCTATCCTTTCGAGGGTTTCTTCGATAATTTCGGAAAACTTGAAAGGTTTGGGTATTTTTCTCTCTTCGTAGGTTTTGACTATCGCCTCCAAAAGTTTCTCCTTGTTCCAACCGGTTTTACCTATTACGGGAACAGCATAGAGATTCAATTCCCTTTGGAGGTTTTCGATATCGAGTTTAAAACCTTTGGAGGTAAATTCGTCCCACATATTTAACGCCAAAACGGTGGGAATTTCCAGTTCCAACAGTTGGGAGGTCAAAAAGAGATTCCTTTCAAGCAGAGATGTTTCAACAACGTTCAAAAGAATGTCCGGCTTTTCAAAAAGCAGGTAATCGCGAGCTATCCGCTCCTCCGCAGTGTAGGGGGATAGGTTATAAATACCGGGAAGGTCTACCAGCTGGAGGGTGTAATTGCCATATTTTAAAGTTGCAATGTACTTATCGACCGTTATGCCGCTCCAGTTTCCTATCTGAACGTCGCCGCCGGCCAGCTGATAGAGGAGGGAAGATTTCCCCACATTCGGTTGGCCGACAAGGGCGACCTTTATTTTTCGATCCATTGTTCGGAAGGAATATAACTTTTTTGAAATTGAATTTCAATTCAACCACTTTTGCAGACTACATTTTTTATTTACTTTCCCATAATAAGTTTTTTCATAATGAAATTTTCGCGGAAACCTTTCGAAGAACCTAAATTGGTTTTGGTACCTATAGTAGATGTCCTTTTGGCGGTATTTCTGTTTTTGGCAATTTTAGCTTTTAAAGAGCCTTTTATATCGGTTTTTGTTCAATTACCCTCCGGCAATGGAGAAAAGATTCAAAATCTACCCGTCAACATTCTTATAGATGCTAAGGGCAACATTTTTCTTGGTAAGAAAAAAATCTCATTTAATGAGCTAGAAAAGTTTTTAAAAGAAAAAAATCCAACTACGGTTAATATTTATGCAGATGAAAAAACTCCTTACAAATATATTGCCGAAGTTTTATCTCTACTACAAAAGTTAAAAATTTATGGAGTAAACCTTGTAATGAAGAAAAAAGGTTAAACCTTAAAGTGGAGCTTTGCCAATTTTTTTAAAATTTTTGCTTCAAATTTGCTTCTCAGTTCCTGAAATATCCTCTTTGCCTCATTTCCGCTTCCGGCGACCAGTCTTACTCCCGCTATTTTGGAAAGCTCCTCCAATTTCTTAAAGTAGATATACCTTGCCAAAATGGAGGCGGCCGCCACAGCGGGATAACGTTCAGCCTTAATTTCTTCAATTACTTCCACTTTACCTTTTAGGTAGCAATCGATATAGCTTCCCTTCATAAAACGGTCTACAACCGCCTTTTTTAAAGCGTGTTCCATATAGAGGGCGTCTATAACATTGGCGTGGGCAAAAGATAGCAACTTATTAAGGTTTTGAAATTCTTTATAGAGATTGTTGTAGACTTCCGGAACCAAAACAAGGCATTTATGTTTTTTTAACTTCAAAAGTTCGGAGGCTATATTTTCCAAACTTTCGAGGGTTAGTTCTTTCGAATCCCTAACTCCTAAGGAGAGGATCTTATCCAAAACATCTTTTGTAAGGGCAAAACCGCAAACTACCAAAGGTCCAAAGAGGTCTCCTTTTCCCGCTTCGTCGGTGCCTATGTATTCGCTCTCCACAGGAAGGTCCGAAACTAAATTTTTTGCAACCTCTTCAAGGTTTCCTTTACCCTGCAAAAGGAGGGTTCCCGTAGGGTAGAAAACTACCTTTATTCCATTTCCTTTATAGGAAAAAACAACATTTGGATTTTCCTCCTTTTGGAAACCTAAATTTTCCAATTTTTTCTCCAACCGTTTGGCAAACTCCACAGGTAGTTTCAAAACCTTATTCATTAAACCTAACAAGGTTAGCGAAGATTAATTTTCTTTTTATGGAACTTACTTATCTGGATTGGGTAGTTTTAATTATCTTCTTGGGATTTCTCCTCTTTTTTCTAAACCCTAAGTTGGAAAGAAATCGAACCTGGACCGCAACGGTTACACCGCTGGCTTCCATTATAGGGAGTGGTTATCTTGTATCCGCACCTCTACTTTACTTTGCGGTAAAAGATTATGCGTTCCTTGCAATGCTCGGCATCGTTATTTTGGCCTACCTAATAGGAGAAGCAATCCGTTTTAATATCCTCTACGAGGAACCTTTACTCCAAAAAGCTCCTTCGCACGGTTTTGCATTGGTTATAAAGGACATCGAAAGGTTTTCAAACCTCGTTCTCTCCTTTGCCTATATGATTTCGGTGGCCTTCTATTTGAGGCTACTTTCGGCCTTTATCTTTACCGGTTTTTTTCACAAAAACGACCTTTACGAAAACCTTTTAACAACCGCCATTTTGCTCTTTATAGGTATTTCCGGCTACCTTAAAGGTTTGGATTTTTTAGAGTTCCTCGAAAAGTATGCGGTCGCCATAAAACTTTCGGTGATTTTTACCTTTTTAATTACCCTATTGGTGCACGATATATCAATCGGTTTCCACTTTAAGGGTGAATACAAACCTATAAACTTCCAAACGTTGGAAATTCTTGCGGGAATTCTCCTTATAGTACAAGGTTTTGAAACTTCCAAATACTTAGGCGAAAAGTACACTCCACAAGAGCGGGTTAAAACCATGCGTTTGGCCCAACTTATTTCCGGTTTTATCTACGTTTCATTTATTTTTTTAGTTACGCCGATACTCTATCTTTTGGATAAAACTAAGCTCGACGAGACCGCCATTATCCTTTTGGCCGCCTCAATAAGCATGGTAATGGGATTTTTAATGAAAACAGGTCCTCTAATGAGCCAATTCAGCGCGGCTGTTGCCGATACAATAGGTTCGGGTGGTCTTATTTATACAGAAACCCATGGTCGTATCTCTTCCAGAACGGGCTATCTGATGCTCGCCCTAATCGATATAGCTATAGTTTGGAGCCTTAATATTTTCGGAATTATAGCCTACGCTTCCAAGGCTTTTGCTTTTTACTACGCTTTACAAACCGCTATAGCCGCTTTGATAGCTTTTAAAAACCGCCGCTGGTTTTATTTCCTTCTTTTTTTCATCCTTATATGGGTTCTTCTGTTTATTACCATTTTCGGTAAAAGTGCCGAGTAAAAGTCCCTTTTAT
>JALSNH010000119.1 GCA_026987085.1 Aquificota bacterium
AGTTCCTTCAAAAGAGGTATTACCTTGTGCCTTAAAAAGTTCCTCGGAATGGTTATATCGTAGTTGGTTTCGTCCTCAACGTAGTTTATACCTTTTTTGTGGAGATAACTTTTTATTTCCTCCTTTGTTAGGTAAAAAAGAGGCCTAATTACATCTCCCTCCTTTGGAGAGAAACCTTTTAGTCCCTCTGTTCCGCTACCCCTTACAAAAAATAGGAGTTGGGTCTCCAAAAGGTCGTCAAGATGGTGGGCGGTTGCAATGGCACTTGCGTTGTAAAGCTTTTTTACCTCCCTAAAAAGGGAATATCTGACTTCCCTCGCAACCTCTTCGAGCGATTTTTTTCTCTCCTTTGCCAACTTTGGTATATCAACCTTCCTAACTTCTAATGGAATGTTCCAATTTTTGCACAGCTCACGGCAAAATTTTTCATCCCTTTCGGCGGTTTCCCTTATTTTATGGTTTACGTGAACGGCTACTAGTTTTTCCAACCCTAAATAGGTTCGGTATTTATTTAACAAATAAAGGAGACATACGCTATCCGCTCCCCCCGAAAGGCCTACTACTAAACTTTTAACCCCTTCGAGGAGCCTAAAATCTTTTACCGCCTTTAGGAATTTCTGCTCTACTTTGTTCATTAGTTTAGTTTCTAAGAAGTATCGGTTTAATTATCTTGTTTATAACAAAAATAAAGAAGTCTAAAGAATTTAGGGCAAAAATACTTGCTATTATTAAGTCTCTAAAGTGTGGATATACTGCAAGTATAATTCCCATAAAGGTCCAAATATCAACAATTAGTCCCTTTTTATGGATTATATAGTCCCTTTTAGATTTTAAAAATTCAGCTGTATTTGAGATTGTTTTAATAGCTAAGGATAAATTTTTATAATTGTTAAGTATAAGTTGCTCTTTATAATGGTCGTAAGCTTGTTGTAAAATTTTAAAATATAGATATTCCCCTAAATACAAATTTAGATTTTCCTCATCTTTTAAAAGGTTAAAAAATTTTGATATTCTTAGTGATTCAATAAAATCTTTAAAAAAAATTAAAAAAGATATGCTTTTATAGTGTTCGGAGTATTGCTTATCATATTTAATAAATTTCTTCTCATAAAGATGTATATACCAGCTTAAGGCCTGTTCTTTAATAAATTCTATTTGACTTTCATCAAAATTTTCTATAAAAAAAGCTCTAAGTTTGGTATCTTCTTCTAAAGAATGGAATTCATGACTATGCCAAAATTCCTTAATAATATGATATAAAGTACTCAATAAAGCCTCCTTTAAATAATCTCTTAATTGAGGTTCTATGTAGAGAACTTTACAAACCATAAATCCAAAGTTGTTGTAATAAACAATTTCAAGGGTTATCAAATTATTTCCACTATCGGATTCATCTATAAAAATTTTCCCGTGTTTCCCCAAATGCTCCGAAAAGAGCAAATCTACTTCCCAAACACCTATATCGTCGATGTTTATTCTGTGCAAAAATTTTTTGTTATATTTCTTAGGGTCAAAGGTTGGAGTTCGATACGGAATCCAATACACAACGTACATTGCTGTAAGTTTTTGGGTTTACTTTACTTATAAGAAACTACTCGCTATAAAACCCCATAGAGGAGAAACTTCTTTATAAGCTCTTTTGGTAGCTTTCCATGTAAAATTGCCAGTTTTTGTTAATCCATTTGAGATATAACCCAACAATTCAAGAGTAGAAAAGAGCTCTTCCGCATCCTTGATTGAGGATATAAAATCCAACTGCGATTGAAACCTATTGAGAAGGTCCCTTTTATAGCCCTTTCCAACAGAGACTACTATATTTAAAGCTTGTTTTATTTCGTCCCATTCAAAATCTCGCATCTTTACCCTACTCCGACGGTTCCCGTCCGCCGTGTTTTTTACGGAAAAATTTTTATTTTGCAAGAAGCATTAAGAATTAGCAAGGACTAAAGCCTCCAGTAAAGAAAATGCTTAGCGAACTCCTCCTTTGGATAAATAGCTTTAATATCTACCAAAACAGGATTTTCTTTTGTAAGTTCCTTAAAGTGTTCGGGTTTTAGGTTTAGAAACTCCTTATGTTTAACCGCAACAACGATTCCATCGTAGGGAGCGTTTTCTTTTAAATCCTCTATTAGGTCTATGTTGTAATACCTTTTAACCTCCTCAGGATCGGCTATTGGGTCGTATACCGAAACTTGGATTCCATATTCTTTTAGCTCCTCTATGAGGTCGTATACTTTTGAATTTCTCGCATCGGGAACGTTCTCTTTAAAGGTTATTCCCATTACAAGGACTTTGGAATTTTGAACAACCTTTCCCGCCTTTATAAGGAGTTTTACCACCTTTTGGGCTACAAATATCGGAGTGTAGTCGTTTATCCTTCTACCGGCTAAAATTAGTTGCGGGTGAAAACCTATCTCTTCGGCTTTATACGCCAAATAGTAAGGGTCTTCCGGTATGCAGTGGCCACCTACCAGTCCCGGTTCAAACCTTAAAAAGTTCCATTTGGTTCCCGCAGCTTCCAAAACATCACGGGTATCTATTCCCAGTTTGTCAAAAAGCATAGCAAGTTCGTTCATTAGGGCAATGTTTATGTCCCTTTGGGTATTTTCTATTACTTTTGCCGCTTCCGCAACCTTGATAGAGGGGGCTATATGTATTCCCGCCTTTACAACTTTGCCGTAGATTTCTGCCAATTTTTGAGCGGTTTGGGGAGTATCCCCCGCAACAACTTTGACGATATTTTCCAAACGGTGGTTTTTATCACCCGGATTAATCCTTTCGGGGGAATAACCGACAAAGAAGTCTTTTTTCCATTTAAGATTGCTTTCCTTTTCCAAAATGGGGACACAAACTTCTTCGGTGCAACCGGGAAAGACGGTAGATTCGTAAACAACAATGGTGCCTTTATTTAAATTCCTACCCACCGTTTGGGTGGCGGATTTTAAAAACCTCAAGTCGGGATTTTTATATTTATCGGTCGGGGTGGGAACGGTAATTATAATTACATTAGCCTCCTTTAGGAGTTTTTCATCGGTGGTAAAAACCAAATTTGGGTTTAAAAGTTCTTTAGAATCCACCTCGTTGGTTCTGTCTATACCCTTTTTAAGTTCCTCAATGCGGTTTGGGTTTATATCAAAACCTATAACGGGATAATGCTTAGCTAATGCTACCGCTAAAGGGAGTCCTACATATCCTAAACCTACTACGGCTATT
>JALSNH010000120.1 GCA_026987085.1 Aquificota bacterium
AAGGAATTTTTAGGTTGGTATTACTACTATAAAGGTGATTGGTTAAAAGCTGCTTCGCTTCTAAAGGAACCTCTCTTTAAGGCCATAGCCTATTTTAATGCCGGTTATTACGATAAAGCTCTAAACCTTTTAAAAGGCCTCCATTCACCGGAAACTAAACTTTTGAAGGCAAAGATATATCTTGCCAAAGGATATTTCGATAAAGCCATAGATGCTTTAAAAGATGTTGGAACGGAAGAAGCAATTTATTTAAAAGGTTTGGCCTTCTTTGCTAAAGGAAACTACCGCGAAGCGGCTTCTTACTTCTCTAAACTTTTAAATCAAATAGGCCTATATCCCGACGCGTTGTTAAAACTTGCCGATAGCTACTACAATTTAGGCTACTACGATTACGCCAAACACTATTATTTGGAATTTATAAGACTCTTCCCTAACAGCCGTTTGGTTAATAATGCTTACCTCGGTTTGGCAAATATCTACCTCCAAACTGGAGACCTTCAAATAGCCAACCTCCTTTATAAAGTTATTAAGAGAAACCCAACCGTTGAGGGAAACGAGCTCAAACTAAAACTGGCGGAGGGCTTTATAAAGGCAGGTGCTCTTAAAAAGGCTAAAGAGCTACTCAAAGACCTTTTAAGGTCGAATAACGACTTTTACCGTGGAGAGGCTCTAATTTTACTTTCACAAATAGAACCCGATAAAAAGCTCCAATACCTTCAAGAGGCTTTAAAAATCTCCTTTCCACAAATAAGGTCGGAGGCCGCTATAGAGTTGGTCGAATACTACCTATCTAAGGGAGATAAAAGAAAAGCCTTAGAAACCCTCGAAAGGTATGAAAAGGATATAAATAACCCTCAAAAGTTAATAGAGCTTTATACAAAACTGGGAGCGTTCGATAGGGTCTATTCCCTCTTAAGGGAACTAATAGCGGCAGATAACAAATATACGGTAGATGCTTACAATATAGCAAAGAAATATCACATCATAGAGTTTTACAAATTAGCTCTCTATTCACTCGACCCAAAAATAGCCTCCAACTCGGCTTACCAACTTGAAAGGTTTTATTTAAAGAAAGGAAACCTAAAGGAGGCATTGAAATACGTTCTCTACCTTAAAATGAAAAACCTAAAGTACGAGCCTACTTTCTCCCAAGCTATGTTTTTGGCAGTTAAAACTTTGGCCGATAAAGGGTATATAAAAGATGCTTGCTCCCTCATAGGGGAGATAAATTCGAAATACTTAAATAGCGATCAGAAATTGGAATTGGAAACTATCAAAATAACCTGCCAACATTAATATTTTTCTTTTTATAACCTTTCGAGACGAATATATTTTTAAATCCCTTGAAATGGCTGATAAAGAAAAAAGATGTTGCTTTTGCGGTGCTTACGAAAATGAGATTGACTTTTTAATAGAAGGACCGCAACAAACATATATATGCGATCGATGCATAACTGGCTGCTACGAACTTTTAAAAGCCTATAAAAAAGGTGAAGAAAAAACACTTTTCAAGGAGCTTGAATATTTACCCACTCCCCAACAGATAAAGGAAATATTAGACCAGTACGTGGTTGGCCAAGAGAGAGCAAAAAAAATCCTATCGGTGGCGGTTTATAATCACTACAAAAGAATCCTTCAAAAGGAAAAAGGTATAACCGAAGACGATGTGGAAATAGAAAAATCCAATATCCTTCTTATAGGACCCACTGGTAGCGGAAAAACTTTGTTAGCAAGAACCTTAGCAAAAATTCTTAATGTTCCCTTTGCTATAGCCGATGCAACTTCCTTAACGGAAGCCGGCTATGTTGGTGAAGATGTTGAAAATATTCTTGTAAGATTACTTCAAGCAGCCGATTATGACGTAGAAAAAGCTCAAAAAGGTATCGTTTACATAGACGAAATAGATAAAATAGCTCGAAAGAGCGGTAAAAACCCTTCCATCACCCGCGATGTAAGCGGTGAGGGTGTTCAGCAGGCTCTACTTAAAATAGTGGAAGGCAGTATCGTAAATGTTCCTCCTAAAGGTGGTAGAAAGCATCCTAATCAGGAGTTTATACAAATCGATACAACCGATATTCTTTTTATAGCGGGCGGAGCATTTGTGGGTTTGGAAGATATCATTAAGCGTAGAATAGGCAAAAGTGCTGTAGGTTTTGAAGCCGATGTTAGGAAATTCGAAGAAACTGAAGATCTTTTAAAGTTGGTAACCGTTGATGACCTAATAGAATTTGGAATGATTCCCGAGTTTCTTGGAAGGTTCCCCGTAATAGCAACTTTAGAACCTTTAAAAGAAGATGATTTAATCCGTATATTAACGGAACCAAAAAATGCGATTATAAAACAGTATCAAAAATTATTAGCCCTCGATGGAGTTGAGCTAGAGTTCACAGAAGGAGCTCTACGTGAAATTGCTAGGGAAGCTATTCGAAGAAAAACGGGCGCAAGAGGTTTAAAAGCTATAGTGGAAGAAATAATGACCGATGTGATGTTTGAAGTTCCTTCTAAAAAGGATATTGCAAAGGTTATTATCGACGAGGAAGTTGTTAAAAGATTAAAGCCACCTATATACGTTCCTAAAGCGACCGTTTAACTTTTTAATTTTCTTTTAACAGTCTGGAAAAGTGAAAAAGTAGAAATTAAGAAATTTCTTTAAGAGATTTCTACAGCCTGTCCGCCTGCCGCTTCTATTTTTTCTTTGGCAGATTTGGAGAATTTGTGGGCCTTTACAACTAAAGGTTTGGTAATTTCTCCGTCTCCGAGAATTTTTACCGGTTGGTTTTTCCTAACCAAACCTTTGGCGAGCAACTTTTCGGGGGTAACCTCTTCGTTGGCTTCAAATAGTTCGTTGAGCTTTCCAACGTTTACCACCGAATAGACCACTTTGTTTACAGGTCTAAAGCCCCTTTTGGGGATTCTCATGTGGAGCGGGGTCTGACCACCCTCGAAGAACCACGGTAAAGTCCTATCGCCGGAACGGGTTTTTTGACCTTTATGTCCTTTTCCTGCGGTTTTTCCTTTTCCGCTACCGATACCCCTACCGACCCTTTTTCTTTCTTTGGTAGCCCCTTCGTGGGGTTGAAGGTTATGCAATTCAACGGTCATAGTTTCCACCTCCATTTAATGTTTAAAAAGAATTGCCGCCATCAAAGAAAGCCATTGAATTATAGTCAAACCTACAAGCCACCAAATGCGGTTTTCTAAATTATTTGC
>JALSNH010000121.1 GCA_026987085.1 Aquificota bacterium
TAAATACATATCTCCGCAGCTATTTTGAGGGATTTTTCTACTATCTCGCGGGCTGACATATCGGGATTATTTCTGTAAAGAGCTCGGGCTGCAGCAAGGGCGTAATTTCCACCGGAGCCTATAGCCATAATAGGTTCCTCCGGTTCTATAACATCTCCCATTCCGGAAAGTAGAAAAATTTTTTCTCTATCGGCCACTAAAAGAACGGCTTCCAATCGACGTAGAGCTTTATCCATTCGCCACTCTTTTGCCAATTCCACGGCCGCGCGGGTTAAGTTTCCTCGCTGCTCTTCGAGTTTCCTTTCAAGCCGTTCCATTAAAGCTAATCCGTCTGCAGCCCCACCGGCAAAGCCTACCAATACTTTGTTGTGGAATATTTTCCGAACCTTTTTTGTGGTGTGTTTTATTACTGTTGCTCCTAAAGTAATCTGGCCGTCGCCACCCATGCAGGTTTTTCCATCTTTTCTAACAACCAAAACGGTTGTTGAACGGGTTCTTTCCATAACCACCTTTTATAATCGGTTTTTCCAAATCCACAGATGGTTTTCTTTAAAGTTCCTAACCCTTTTGAGGTAAAAATTGTTGAAAAACTAAACCGCTTTGTGGTTTTGGTTGAAAAAGAGGGAAAACTTTTAAGGGCCCACAATACCAATACAGGGCGTTTAAAAGAGTTGTTGGTGAAAGGTAGAAGGGCTTTTTGCTTACCTAAAAAAGGACAGAAAACCGATTGCCGTCTCTTTGCGGTCGAAGACCTCTATGGGTTTGCCGTAATTGATACCTCCCTCCAAATGGAAGCCTTTGAGTTTTTCCAAAAAATGGATTTGATACCCTGGCTTTCCTCCAAAAGGTGGTTTCTTAAAAAGAGAAACTACCGTGTGGGAAACTCCCTAATCGATTATCTATTTGAGGATCTAAAAGGCCACAAACTCCTTATAGAAGTAAAAAGTGCGGCTCTACGTTCGGAAGACAATTATGGAATGTATCCCGATTGTCCAACCGAACGGGGCAGAAAACATATCAGGGAGCTTTTAAATAACCCTACCGAAGGAGGTTTGTTATTCATATGTGCCCTACCTCGGGTGAAAGGTTTTAAACCTTACTGCGAGGGTGATAAAGAGATTTGCCTCTTACTTAAGGAGGCAAAGAAAAAAGGTCTCCTGATGAAGGCTCTAGGTATGCACTTCGAACCTTCAGTTGGAGCAATACTTTTAAATAATCCCGATTTGGTAGTGAAAGTCTAAATTGACCTTTTGGTGGTGTTGGTTTCTTACTTCTTGAGGAGTTTCCCGTTATCGTTTAAAAACTCCTCAAAGGTTTTACCTTTTTTTACATACTCCAAAATGAGGTTTTCAAGTTCGGAAAGCTCCTCCTTCGGCGGAATGAGATCGGGTCGCCTTTTGTAGGTTTGCTCTATCTTTTTAAACAACTTCCAAAGTTCTATTAACTTGTGGTTTCCCGAAAGGAGGATTTTTGGAACCTTCATTCCTCTAAACTCTCTCGGGCGGGTGTAGACGGGATAACCGAGCCACCTTTGGGAGAAACTATCCTCCTCCAAACTTTGGGGTTCCGATAAAACCCCCTCCAAGAGTCGGGTGATTCCATCTATTAAAACCAGGGCGGGAAGCTCTCCTCCGCTCAATATAAAATCTCCCAAAGAGAGCTCCTTATCGACTATAGTCTTAACCCGCTCGTCCACCCCCTCGTAGCGGCCGCAGATTATAAAGAGGTTTTTCTTTTCTTTGAGCTCTTCGAAAGTTTTTTGTGTAATTTTTTCGCCCCAAGGTTCGGTAATTACTACATAGGGCTTTCCGAAATGTTCAACGACAAAGTCGTAGGCTCGAAAAATCGGCTCCGGTTTTAAGACCATGCCGGGAAATCCCCCGTATGGCTCGTCATCCACCTCACGTGGATTGTCGGCAAAGTTTCTCAAATTGAGCGGGTGAACTTCCACTATTCCCTTTTTTAGGGCTTGATTTACTATCCCGTAGGAGGTGTAGCACTCCACAATTTGGGGAAAGATAGTTGCAACAAAAAACCTGTAAGGTTCCCTCTTTTTATCCATCCTTTTGAAGGATTCCTAAGTTTAAACCTACCTTTTGGAGAAAAGGAGAAATAGCAAATTCAAAACCACTGTTAGGAGCAAACTTATTAATAGCGAACTTGCAATGGGAATATATACCTCAAAGTTGTCCTTTTTAAGTTTAATATCGCCGGGGAGATTACCCAAAGGGAGGTTTAGTTTGGGTAAAAATACCATTAAAGTGCCGAGAACTATCAAAAACAGCCCGAGGTAGATTAAAAGCTTTCCCACTTCCGAGGGCATCGGTTTATAGAAAATATAACTTTGTTGGGTTTGGTTGCCATTGTTTTTATAACCTTTGCAGCTATCTATTACTTTCAAATCCAAAGAAGGTTTTTTAGCTACTTTATTACCTCTTTGGGTTTATCGACCCTTCTTTTCCTACCGCTGTTTAAGGCTTTTTACCTAACCACCTTCAGTTGGTTTTTGGCAACCATTCTATTCCTACTGGCAGTTTTTTCCTTCGCAACTTACCAGTTCGGGTTTTCTTACCTGCTTACCCGTTTTGGGATTCCATTTTTTGCAGCCTACCCTTTGGTGGAAGCTTCGAGGATATTTTTTCCCTTCGACGGTTTTCCGCTATTTAACCTCGGCGAGGTTTTGGTATTTATCCCTCCTCTAAAGGGAGTTCTCCACTACACAACCGTTTACGGGGCTTCCCTTTTAATCCTCCTTACCCTCGATTGGGTTTTTAAAACCTTTACCTACAAGGGTAAGAGGAAACTTCTACCTTTGGGGGGTATTATTTTTCTCCTATCAGTCGGACTGTTTTTATCCCAACTTTACTTGGAAAAAGCTAAAACTTACCACCGAAAGGGTTTAGATTTTGTATTGGTCCAACCCTTTTGGAATGAAGCGGACCAAATAAAGGACGAGGGAAAACTCCTCCCTTATAAGGTCTATTTAATTAATAGAGCCACCCATTTGGGAAAGGTAGTTTTTTTACCGGAAAGCTTTTTAGGGACAAAAGATTTTTTAAACCGTTTTATGGAGGCTTTCCCCGAAGGGGATTTTATTTTTGGAAAACTGTCGGTCGATTTTAAAGGCGATAGGTTGGTGGCTTTAAATCAGGTTATTCACATCTCCAACGGAAAGCTAAAAGAGGTTTATACAAAACGTAAACTTGTG
>JALSNH010000122.1 GCA_026987085.1 Aquificota bacterium
GTCCAAAATTAAAAAAAGAATTTGAAGAAAGAGGTTATGAAATGCCTTATTCCGAAATAATGAGCAAATTATCTAAATATGTTAGAGAAGGTAAATGTTCCTACCGTGTTTGTGTTCCTGGAAGCGGGGGAACTTATTGTGCAGTAGAAGGCAGCGATGCAATGAAAGTAGCGGTAGATATGGCAAAAGGCTACTAACCCTCTCCCTTTAGAGTTTCAACAAACCTTTTAATTCCCATTAAAGTCAAATTTTCAAAAAACCTCACCTCAATAGGTGAGTGAATTTCCAAAACCTCCCTAAAGAGGTGAGAATACCCACCGCTAAAGAGGACTTTTTTAATCCCATACCTTCGGTGGTATTCGGTTATAAACCCTTCAAGGGAAAACTTTAAAGAGTAAAACACCCCCGAAAGGAGGGCGTTCTTTGTAGAGTTTCCTACTAAGGGAGGTTTTTCCTTTAGTTCCACCAAGGGGAGTCTTTCCGCATTTTCATATAAACACCTTAGGTGTTTCTCTATTCCCAAAAAGATGGAGCCACCTTTAAAGGTTCGGTTTAAAACCAAATCCACAACGGTGGCGGTGCCCAAAGAAATAACTAAAAAGGTGTTTCCAAACTCCAAGCCACCGAAGGCGGAAAGGAGTCTATCCACCCCCAAGGTGTGGAGTGTTTGGTAGTCTATAGCCATAACCTTTTTTAGGTCAAAAACTGTTATCTCCCTAACGAGGTTGGGGAATTGCTCTTTTATCACTTTGGAGGCGGAAGGTTTTACCGAAGCGAGGTAGATTTTGGAAATGCTCCACCTACCAACGAGCTTTTTAAACTCCTCCAACCATTGTTCGTTTAAAACAATAACACCTTTAGAGGTTTGGTTCTCACCCTCAAAAACCCACTTTAGGGCGGTGTTTCCTATATCTACCAATAGGTGGCTCACGGGGTTTAAATTTAACCGTTAGAGGGTATGGAAGAGCTTTTTGAACTCCTAAAAGAGGCTACCGATATTACCGATAACTCCAATGAGGTAAAGGAGGGTTCTATCTTCTTTGCCATAAAGGGAACAAAGTTTGACGGACATACCTTTATAGGTGAGGTTTTAAAAAGGAAACCCTTAGCGGTTGTGGTGGAAAAAGATTACACCCCACCCAGGGGTCTAAATTTTGGAAATACGAAACTTATAAAGATGGAAAACTCCCGAAGGGCTTTTGCTCTATCTTGTAAAGAATTTTTCGGAAGACCGGACGAAAAGCTCACCGTTATCGGCGTGACTGGAACTAACGGCAAGACCTCCACCACCTACATTATTGCGGGTATTTTGGAAAAGTTAAAAGCCCCTTGCGGGGTTATAGGGACGGTAAGCTACCGCCTCGGGAGCAAAGTTTTCGGCAAAGGAACGACCACCCCCCACCCCAAAGTCTGGTTTTCCACCCTGAAGGAGATGGCAAATAGCGGAGCAAAATTTGTAGCGTCGGAAGTTTCCTCCCACGCCTTGGAGCAATTTAGAATTTACGGAACAACCTTTGGAGGTGTAATCTTTACCAACCTTACAAAGGACCACCTTGACTACCACCAAACGATGGAAAACTACTTTCACGCCAAAGAGAGGCTCTTTAGGGATTACCGCTACCGAGTGGGGGTTGCCAATATAGACGACCCCTACGGTAGGAAATTGGTTCAAAAATACAACCTCAAAGGTTTTGGCATTTCAAAGGACGCCCACTATAGGATTTTGGAACCAAAAGTTTCCGATAGAGGGTGTTCCTTTAAACTCCAAACCCCCGACGGGAGAGTTTGGAAAATTGAAACCAACCTTTTAGGTGAGTTTCAGATTTTCAACCTCACCGGAGCGATTGCGATTTTGAACCTTTTGGGGTTTCCTATGGAAGAGCTCCAAGAGACGGTTAAAAACCTTTCCCAAATCCCCGGTAGGTTTGAGGTGGTTGTTGAAAAACCTTTTAAGGTTGTGGTAGATTACGCCCACACTCCGGACGCCTTGGAGAAACTCCTAAGGTCGGTTAGGAAAATCCTACCCTCCAAAGGTAGGGTAATAACAGTTTTCGGCGCGGGTGGAAATAGGGACAAAACAAAGAGACCCTTAATGGGTGCGGTGGCGGAAAAATACTCCGACCTTGTGGTGATAACTTCCGACAACCCCCGCTTTGAGGAACCGATGGAAATTATTAGCCACATTTTGGAAGGTATAAAAGACCGCTCAAAGGTCCTTGTAGAACCTGACCGCAAAAGGGCTATAGAGATAGCTCTAAACCTCGCAAAGAAAGGTGATTTTGTAGTAGTCGCCGGCAAAGGTCATGAAGACTATCAAGAAATCCAAGGCAGAAAAATTCCTTTTGATGACCGGGAGGTGGTTAGAATGCTAATTTCTCCAAAAGCTCTTTAGCTTTAATGATTTTTACACCTTTAAATTCCTTAAGCTCTAAAAGTTCTTTATCTCCGCTGACTAAGAAATCCGCTTTACCGCTCAAAGCACATTCCAAAAATTTTATATCATCTTTATCCCTCAATATATGGGAGTCTAATTCAATTGAGTTTTCTACAATTTTTGCATAGGGCAAAGTTTCAATCTCCACCAGATAGGCTATTTCTTCATTAGAAAGTCCAAATTTTGGATAGTGTAAAACTCTAACAAATTCCTCCAAAGTATCTTGACAAAAAATAAGCCGAATTTTTCCCTGCTTCCACGCTTTCCTTATGGGTTCTAAGTATCCTCCAAATAAAAGGGTTGAAATTAGGACATTTGTATCTAAAACTACTTTTAGCTGTTTTCTCTTGCCCATTTTATAGCCTCTTCAACTGCAGATTCATTTAAGTTTTTCTCGGTAATTTTTCTTCTAATACTTTCAAGTGAAATTTTTGCGGGGATTATTCTAGCGGGAATTAAAACAATTTTCCCTTCTTCAACCTTTACTTCAAAATAATCGGTATCGGGAAGCTGTTTTAATACCTCTTTAGGTAATGTAATCTGATTTTTGGAAGTTTTCTTTACCAGCATTTTCTTACCTCCTTACTTCCTTATTAAAGGGATATAATTAACAAACCTAACCTTTCCCCTCAAAGGTTCAGAACTTTTAATCTCCAACTTTGTGAGGGAACAATTTCCCACCGAAAACCTCCAAATGGAGTTTAAAGGGATATTGGGGATTCTAGTAAAGAATAATTTTAGCTGTAGAAAAAACTTTCATAAAAAGGC
>JALSNH010000123.1 GCA_026987085.1 Aquificota bacterium
ATGATGTAATTCATGGAGAACCTATGTGGCTCGGTTTTCAAAAAACTCAAAGATTTCCCAAAATTTTTGTGGCTATGGTAAAAATTGGAGAAGAAACAGGACAATTGGATAGCATGTTGGATTCTTTAGCAGATTTCTATGAAGATGAAGTTAAAACCGCTATAGATGGTTTAATTTCTATGATTGAACCCTTGATGATAGTTATTATAGGATCTATAGTAGGTTTAATACTTATAGCATTGTATATGCCAATATTCAAAATGGGAGAACTTATTCATTCCTAATAAGGGAGGAAATAAGGAAAAAATTAAGTTTCCTCAATCTCTTCCCTTATATCTTCATATTTTTTATATTCTTCACTTTGGAGTACTTCTGAAATAAACTTATCTATATCTTCTTTTTCAACGATAGTTCCCATTAAAAGTTTTCCCGTATATTGATTGTTTTCTATTTCCCAAAACATATAAAATGCAGGATATTTTTGTTTTAACATACGGTAGGCACGGCCATATTTAGAATCCTTAAAGGGATTTTGCTCTATAAAGAAATGGTTAGGTGAAAGTTCTATTTTCCATAATTCTACACCCTTTTTGGTAATAACCTTTTGAAGTTTTGTAGTCTTTTCAAAAAGTACCTTCATAAATTGGTAATATAGTTTTAGAACTTCTATTGGCACTTTTTATTGGATAGTTATAGAGATTAAGGAATAACTATTTTCAACATCTTTCTATATGTTGTTTAAAATTTACCTACCGACTTTTAATTGTTAATTAATACTTGGAGGTTTCCTTCTATGAGTATAGGACAAAAAGAAACCAAAAAGAGGGTTGAATTTACCGATGTAACCTGTAGGGACGGTATACAAAGTCTTTTAGCTACGAGGGTAAGAACGGAAGACCTACTTCCGGCTATTGAAAAACTAGATAAACTCGGTTTTTGGTCGCTTGAAGTATGGGGAGGGGCTACCTTTGATGTGTGTTTAAGGTATCTAAAAGAGGATCCCTGGGAGAGGCTTAAAAAGTTCCGCGAGGTGGCAAAAAATTCCCGCCTCGAGATGCTCGTAAGGGGTCAGTCGCTGGTAGGCTACAGGCACTATCCCGATGATGTAGTCGACGCCTTTATTAAAAAAGCGGTTGATGACGGAATAGATGTAGTTAGGGTTTTCGACGCCCTCAACGACGTTAGGAATATGGAGAGGGCTATAAAGTCGGCGAAAGAGGCCGGCGCAATCGTTAAAGGCGCCATCTCCTACACAATAAGCCCAGTTCACACGATAGATAAGTATGTGGAAATAGCCAAACAGCTGGCCGACCTAAAGGTTGACATCATTTCCATAAAGGATATGGCCGGTTTGCTTTCGCCCTACAAGGCCTACGAGCTTGTAAAAAGGTTAAAAGAGGAGATAGGTTTGCCCGTTCACGTCCACGCTCAGACCACCTCCGCCTTGGCGATGATGGCCTACCTAAAGGCGGTGGAAGCCGGGGCCGACATTATCGATACCGACTGCTATTCGATGTCGCTCCAAACCGCCCACCCGACCGGCGAAACGATGATTTACGCCCTCAAAGAGTTCGGCTACGAAGTGCCGGTCGATATGCAGGGCTACAAAGAGGTTGGCGACTATATGGTAGAGGTTCGTAAAAAGTACAAAAAGTACGATGTTGCCCCTCCTTGGCCCGATGTGGACGTTCTAATACACCAAATACCGGGTGGAATGATTACCAACTTTATGTCCCAACTTAAGGAGCAGGGACTTGAGGATAAACTCAACGAGGTTCTTGAAGAGGTTGTCCGCGTAAGGGAAGATTTAGGTTATCCGCCTTTGGTTACTCCGACCTCCCAAATCGTTGGAACCCAAGCGTTGATGAACGTTATCCACGGTGAGCGCTACAAAGTGATAACAAAGGAAGTTAAAGATTACGTTAAAGGACTCTACGGTAGACCTCCCGCCCCCATTAAGGAGGAGCTAATTAAGAAAATTTTGGGCGATGAGAAACCGATTTACGATATAAGACCGGCCGACCTGCTGGAGCCGATGCTCGATAAGATTAAAAAGGAGGCTATCGAAGCCGGTGCAAGAAACGAGGAGGATATCCTCTCCTACGCAATCCTGCCGGTGGTAGCTAAAGAGTTCTTCGAATGGAGGGAGAAATTTGAAAAAGGGGAAGTTCCTCCCCCCGAGGTGGAAGAAAATCTCGAAGAGGTTCCCTCCGAATGTTTGGCACCTTACGAGTTTCAAATTACCGTCCATGGAGAAACCTACAATGTGGAAATAGCCGGTGTTGGTGAAAAAACCCCCGCAGGGCGTCCTTACTTTATAAGGATTGATGGACGCCTCGAGGAGGTTATGCTCCAACCTATTAGGGAAGCGGAGGTTATCAGTGGAGAGTTTAGCGAAACCCCCGAGGGAACCATAGCGGTAGGTAAAAGACCGAGACCTAAAGGGGTCGGAGATGTTACTTCTCCCGTATCGGGTAAGGTTACCGAAATTAAGGTCAATGTTGGGGACAAAGTTAAAGAGGGAGATGTTCTTCTCATAGTGGAAGCTATGAAAATGGCCAACGAAGTCCACGCACCGGTGAGCGGAACGGTTGAGGAGATACTGGTAAGGGTGGGCGAACACGTTAACCCCGACGAGGTTTTAATAAGAATAAAACCGGAAAAGAGGAAGTAATGGATAAATACAAAGACCTTTTTGAGGTTCTCTCCTCCTTTACCCTCGAAGACGCCTTTAAGGTTGAAACCTACGACCGCCAATACAGGGCTTTGGAAAAACTCCACTCCTCCTTGGGAAATAACGAGCTCTTTTTTAAACTCGTTTTGGTTAACGCCTTGCTCTCCTACCAACTCCCCACAAAGGGAGAGGTCTATTGGGAGAACTTTTCGAGGGTCTTTTCAGAAAAAAAAGACCTCTCGGAGTTTGAGGAGTTTTTAAAAAACTACAACAATAGGTTTTTAAGCGGGAAACTTAAAAGATTGAGAAAGGTTCTAAAGGCTGTAGAACCGCTAACCAAAAGAGAGTTGGTTCAATTTTGTAAAAACCCCGAAGGGCTTTTGAATTACCTTTCCAAAGCTTTAAAGCAGGATAAAAGCGCCAAAACGCTCGTTTTTGCCGTCAAAATGTTTCTCTACGCCTGCCGCATAGCTGGTGTAAAAAATGCAACAGCCCCCTTTGATATGGACATTCCTCTCGATGTGAGGCTCAAAAAGATCAACCCCGATAGGGAGTTTTGGAAAAATCTCGCCAAAAGGTTGGGTATTCCTCCCCTCCATTTGGACGCTATTGTCTGGACCACTTTAGGTGGAGATATGGAGTTCTTTAACCAAATAGAGGATAGGGAGCTAAGGGAGAAACTCTTAAAATTAAAAGAGGTTTTAAAAACCCTTTAATGATTTTATTCTAATTTAACCTTTTTAGCGTCGGACCAAAGCCAATCTATACCATAATAGTCCCTAACATCGGGTAGCATAATATGGACTATCACATCGCCGTAATCTAATACTATCCAACGGTTCCACTCTTTACCTTCCACATGTTGTGGTTTTTCTCCATACTTTTTCTTAATCTCCTCTTCCACGTAATCGGCTAACGCTTTTGCATGTGTATCGGAAGTTGCGGAAGCTATCACAAAATAATCGGCCAGCGAAGTTAAACCTTGTACATTTAATGCCGAAATATCCTCACCTTTTTTTGAATCCAGTATATTTGCTATTTCCTTTACAAAACTTTCTCTATCCATGATTTTGTTAACCCCTTGCCGTTTTTAATCTTTAAAAGTATTTTGTAGTACTTATCCTCTCCATACTTTTGTTTATAAAGTTGTAAGTTTTTTTCTCCTTTTTGAAAAGCTTCTTTAGCTATTCTTTTCCATCTTTTGATTTGATCTAAAAAGAATTCTAACCTTTTTTGGGCAGCTTTTTTATCCTTTATTTCCCCTTTATCAATTTTTTTCTTCAACTCTTGGTATTTTTGTAAAAAAACCTTTTCCTTCTTTTTAGCATATTGAGGGATCAAGAGAAGATTTTTTATGTAATGAAATAGAACTTCCTGTTTGTTTATCTCATTTGGATACGCTAAGAGAACATACTCATATCTTAAGGCGGCCGGATAGTAATATCCATAATCTTCATAAAATTTTGCTATTAAAAGTTGGTGCTGTGCCAATTTTTTTAAAGCTTCTTCCTTTAACTCCTCTATTAAAGGAAGATACTTGCTATTAGGGAAATTTATAAAAAACTCGTTTATAAGTTTCAAAGCTTTTTGTGTATAGGTTTGGTCCCTCCAAGGGTCTGGAGAAACCTTCAAATAAGCCTTTATAAGGTAATAATAAGCTTCCTCAATATTGGGAGCCGTTGGATAAAAGGTTATATAATCTTCCAGTTCAATAATAGCACTTTCATATTTTCCAGCTTTATATAATGCCAACGCAAGTTTATATTTAAGTTTCCTTATTTGATCGGGTGTGAGGTAAGCAATTCCCTCTTCAGCCTTTCTCAAACTTTCTACAGCTTTATCGTAATTCCCCTTTTTATACAAAATTAAACCTTGCCGATAGTTTTTTAAAACCTGCTCCTCCTTCTCTTTTTTAGTTAATTTTCCGCAAGAGCCTATTAATAGTAGAACAAATACAATAGGTGCCAGCTCTTTAACTTTCATTTTTCGTTATTGGATATTATCTCCCTATTACCCAATTCCCAGAAATTCTCCCTAACATGGAGATTTTTTCTTTTAAATCTGAAATAAGAGTTTTGGAGAAAAAATTTTTCCTTAAATGGATAAAAAGTGTCCTTATGTTGTTGAGCAAATTGTTAGACCAACAGGTATACCGGACCCGGAAGTGGAAGTCCGCCCTACCGAGAACCAACTTAAAGACCTTGTAGAGGAGATTAAAAAAGTTAAAAAACGCAACGAGAGGGCTTTGGTATTAACCACCACCAAAAGGTTAGCCGAAGATGTTGCGGATTACCTTACCGACCAGGGTATAAAAGCAAAATACCTCCACTCGGAGTTAAATGCTTTGCAAAGAGCTAAAGTTGTAAAGGAACTTAGAGAAGGAACCATAGATGCAATAGTCGGAGTAAACCTTCTTAGGGAGGGTATAGACCTACCGGAGGTTTCGTTGGTTGCCATTTTGGAGGCCGACAAAGAGGGTTTTTTACGGAGCTATAGGAGTTTAATCCAAATAATTGGAAGGGCTGCGAGGAATATTCATGGCAAAGCTATACTTTACGCGGACCGCATTACCCCATCGATGGAAAAGGCCATTAAAGAAACCGAACGGAGGAGAAAGCTTCAAATCGAATACAACAAAAGGCACAACATAAAACCGAAACCTATAAGGAAAAAGGTTGTAAGTCTCCTTACAGTAGAAAGCGATTTAGAAACTACCGTTAAAAGTGAGGAACTAAACCGATTCCGTAATGAGGAGGAAGTTTATAAGGAGATAGCCCTTTTGGAAAAGGAGATGTGGGAAGCCGCCAACAATTGGGAATTTGAGAAGGCGGCCCGTTTAAGGGACAAAATAAAAAAATTAAAGACCTTAGTAGGTTTAGTTTAGGTTTCGAGTTCCATCTCCTTTGGAACTTCCACAATTATTGTATAAGCAACCAAAAAACCATCAAAACCGTGCTCTTTAGTGTAATTTACCTTTATATCTTTTACAGTTGCACCACTTTCCTGAAGCGTAGTTAAAATTTCATTAAGTCTCATTGTAATTTCTACCGAATTGCCTTCTAAAACTACAAATTCAGCCTTTAGTTTTCCCATTCTTTTGAGTAAATTAAAATTTTTTGAAGAATTTTTCAATTTTTTGAAATCTGAGCGATTTTAATAGGAAAAAAATTGCAATTGTTAATCACTTCACTATTAACTTCAAATTTTTTCATTTCCTTAAACCTTTGGAGGTTAGTGAATGAAAAATTATCTATCCCTTTGCGGTTTTAAAAAAGCTACCCGCTTTGGTATCTAAATACATCTTTTTCCATCATTTTTATGATGGATACCAGCAACTTTTAATAAAAAAATTAATCGGAACAGTGAAAAATATTAAGTTATTTCTTTTATGAGATTTTTTAAGCATTCGCTAAACCTTTTTCTGGCAGCTTCCCTTTTTCAATCGGTAGCGGTAGCTCAAACAGTAAAAACTGAAAAAGCTTTGCAAGTCAAAACGGAACAAGCTTTTACTCCAATCCTACACGAAGCCCAGTCGGAGTTGAGAAAGATAATAGACAAGGTTGCTCCTTCGGTAGTTACTATTTTTGCTATAAAAGAAGTTAAAGTTAAAGAGATACCTCCGGGCTTTGAAAACTTTTTTAAAATGCTCCCTCCGGAGTTTAGGCCTTTCCTTCCGCCAATTGGGGAACCTAGAATTAAAAAGGAAAAAGCGCTTGGTTCCGGTTTTATGTTTAAAGCTGACAAAAAGTGGGTTTATATCCTTACAAATAACCATGTAGTATCTAACGCTCAAAGTATTACTGTAAAGATAGGTAGACTTAAAGAAGTTAAAGCCAAAATTGTTGGAACGGATCCTAGAACGGATATTGCTGTTTTAAAAATACCTCGAAAGTCCGTTCCCAATGTCGAACATCGTTTAGCCACTTTAGGAGATTCTTCGAAGGTAAAAGTTGGCGATTTGGTGGTGGCTATAGGTAATCCCTTTGGTCTAGAAAATACGGCAACCTTCGGTATAGTTTCCGCTTTGCATAGGCGGATTGGGTTGGATCAATATGAAAACTTTATACAAACTCAAGCTCCTATAAACCCTGGAAACAGTGGAGGTCCTTTAGTAAATATAGATGGACAAGTCATAGGAATAAATACCGCAATCATTGCAAATGCTCAAGGTTTAGGTTTTGCAATACCTATAAATTTGGCAAAGTGGGTAGCACAACAGCTTATAGAGCACGGTAAGGTTATCAGAGGTTGGTTAGGTGTTGTTATTCAGGAGTTAACTCCTGCAGTTGCCGAAGCTTTAGGAATAAATCATGGAGTAATTGTTTTAAAAGTTGTTCCTGGTAGCCCTGCCTCAAAAGCCGGCATTCAACCCGGTGATATTATTCTTGCTGTAAATGGAAAACCGGTAGAAAACGCTTCGCAGCTTCAATTTGAAATAATGAAAACACCTCCCGGCTCCGAGATAACCCTAACGGTAATGAGGGGAGAGAAAAAACTTAACCTAAAAGTGAAAATTGAAGAAATGCCCTCTTCAACTCAACTCAAGAAAATGCAGGAAATTTATTACAACTTAGGTTTAGTATTGAGAAATCCCACAAAAGGAGAGCTATCACAATATGGGGCTCCTTACGGGGTAATTGTTGAAAATGTATATCCCGGTTCACCAGCCTACGCTGCCGGTGTCAAACCTGGAATGCTTATAGAAAGGGTTAATAACATTCCCGTTAAAAATGTAGAAGATTTCCGAAGGGTAGTATCTAAATTGGTTAAAGAGAAAAAACCTATAGTCCTTTTCGTGAAGGATACCCAAGGAAACTTCTACGTAATAACTATTGAAAACTATTAATTTTTTTCCTTTTTAGTTTTAATCTTCATCCAAAAGATGACCTACAAGTGCGGCAAATATACCAAATACTCCTCCTAATACGGCAACAATAGCTGCTATTACTACTACCGCTTCATTTACTCCCATGATAGTTGGTTGTATTATATATAAGACTAACAAAGTCAAAGAATGGGAAGATTTCCAAAGTTAGTTTTTTTTACTATTTATTTCACCTTTTGTGCTCAATTTTTATTTGGTAATTCCACAAGTAGTATAAAAATCGAATATAATTACATACCGGGGATAAATAATTTACAAATTCTTACTTTGCAGGAACTCAATGCTACATTATTGCAGTTAGATGCTGTTGAAAGCGCCGAATTTCATAATAACACCGTTTATATAAAATTGAAACCTCTACTTAAGAGTTATGTATTAAAAAATTTTTCGATTTTTTCAAAATATAAACTGAAAAAAATTTTAGGATTAAGAACTTACTATAGATATTCGATAAAAAAGTTATTACTAAGCGGCAACTTAGCGAGTTTTTATTTAAAAACTTTAGGCTTTTTAGATGTATCTATTCAAACCCAATTGTTTATTGATAAGAATGGTTTCGCAAAGTTAATTATTAAAGGTAAAGAGGGTAATTTTTATGTATGGAATGGAATCGATTTTAAGAATTCTTGTTTTAAGCCTGAAATTTTCTATAAAACTTTCGGTAAACCTTTAGGAAGCCCTTTTAATAAATTTCTTCTTTATCAGGCATTGAATACGGCACAGAATCTCTGTAAGGAAAAAGGGTACTTTTTTAGTTTTCCATTTTATAAGGAACCGTATAAAGTTTACAGAAAACCTATCTCAGTCTTTTTAGAAAAAAATTTTTTAATATATCCTCCTTTAGGATTCAAGTTTTTAACAACATACTTTGGAATCTTAGTAGAAAATCCTTTTGCAGGTTTGAAATTTTTACTACATCCTACCTACGCTGTCTATCCTGAAATGGTTTTTTTTAAAGTTAAAAGGTTATCTATTGAACTGAAAGGAAATAAAGAACTTAGTTCATCTTTCCTTTTAAAGGAAATATATAAATATCTTCCCATTTTTGGGAAGGAAATAAAACCAAAACTTATAAAGAAAACTATTGAGTTAATTTATAAAAATTTTGGTTTTTTTGATGTAAAAGTTTATTTTAAACGAACTAAAAATGGAAAATTTCAATTTTTTATAAATGAAGGAAAGCGATATAAAGTAAAAATTTTTTTAAAACCTAGATTAATAGCAAATTTTAAAATCTCTTGTAAAAATTATTCTCCAGGCTGTATAGATAAATTGACTAAAATAATAAAAAATAAATTGAAAAATGAAGCTATTTACTTTAGAAGCTTAAGCATTTCAAAAACTATAGATAGAAAAAATAAGGTTATTCTTTTTCATATAACGGTCAAAAATCCTCAGAAAATCTATATAAAACCTGTTTTTATTCTTAAAATTAGAAATAAACCTTTAAGAGAAAAGTTAAAAACAAAATTAAAAGCTATTGATTGGAAAATATGTTGGTTCAAAAAAAATTGTTTAGAATATTTGGAGACAAAACTTTTGAGTTATCTAAATAGATATGGATGTTTAAGAGCAAAAGTAAAATTTAAAAAAATAAGAAATAAGCAGAAAGCAAAAATTTTAATCATTGCAACATGCAAGCATTTAAAGAAATTTGGGAAAACCGCTTACTGGATTGAGGGAAAAATTCCCAAAAGGGAAATTGAATATATAACCCTAAACTTCGAAGGCAAAAAATATAATCCAAAACTTTTGGAGGTTTTGAGGAACAGATTTGACCGAAGCAGGTTATTCGAAAGTTATACGGTTAAAACTGTCGATGTTTCAAACAAAACATTAGTTCTTATAGAGGGAACGCAAAGGAAACTTATTTCTTTGGAAGGAAGTTTCGGATACAGTTCTGACGAAGGTTTTCAGTTAAAAACAAGTATTAATTTCTACGACCTTTTAAGAATGGGTGAAACTATCTCCACCTCCTTTGAAATTTCCCAAAAAAGAAACCTATATTCGGTTTCTTACTACGATCCCTATTTCTTTTCCAAATATTGGTATATAGGTAGCAGCATCTTTAAAAAATATGAAAACCACAGGGAGTTTGACCTTACCCAAAAAGGTTTATCTTTTACGGTGGGTAGGTATGTAGGTTATTTTTCCGATATATCCCTATCCCTTTTAGGTAGCAAATATTGGCTGGAAAATAGCTTAACAAAGCCGGAAGGAAAACTTTTAAAACTTTCTTTAGCCTTTCAAACCGTTTATCCAATTTATGTAGGTACTGAAAAGAGGGGACTTTTTACGAGCTTTATCAATTTTTCAACCAGTACAGGAAACAACAATTTTCAAAAAATTACAGCAACGGTTAACTACTCACAGTTAATCCTTACAAAGTTATTCTTTCATTTAAAAACCTCCGCCGGTTGGGTTTCACATAATGCTCCAATTTTTGAGAAGTTCTATTTGGGTGGAATTAAAAACCTAAAAGGGTATTCTTACGAAAGCGTAGCCCCCAAGGGGGGTGGAGATATTTATTGGTATTCAACTTTAGAGGGTGGACTAAAAGTTTCCTCCAACGGTTTTTATATATTTGGAGGAACCGATGTAGGTAATTGTGTAAAGAGAAATCAAAACCCTTTTAAGGGGTTAAAAAAGGATATATTCCTCGGAGTGGGAACAATTACATCATTGGGACCGTTAAGGTTTGTAGTAGCCGCTCCGCTTGAGGGAAAAATTACATTCTCCAACTTAAGGTATCTTTTCCTTTTAGGTTTTAGCTTCTGATTATTTTCATAATAAAAAAATCCACGAAGAGAAAATATTTGAAGTTGTATTCGCAAAAAAATAGCATTTAGGAGGTAAAGGCATGAAAAAATTAGTAGCGGTCGGTTTAATAGCAAGCGGTGTTGCTGTAGCCTGTGGAATGGATAATACACCTCCCATAGATGTTCCTGTGGCTCCTGTTCAAACTGCTTCTCAAAAAACCTTCATTCCCACAATTGGAGAGAAATTTCCCAGAATGGTTGTAAACACCACCCACGGAAAGATTGTTTTGCCCGACTATTATGTAAGACAGGGTAAGTGGTTTGTATTGTTCTCCCACCCGGCGGATTTTACACCGGTGTGCACCACCGAGTTTGTAAGCTTCCAAAAACACTATAAGGACTTTAAGGCTCTAAATACCGAACTTATCGGTCTATCGGAGGACCAAGTTTGGTCCCACATGAAGTGGATAGAGTGGATTAAAAAACATTTTGGGGTTCAAATCGAATTTCCCATTATTGCCGACGTTGGCGGTAAAGTTGCCAAAACCTTAAATATGCTGCCCAAAGGGGGCGTTGACACCGTAAGGGCGGTTTTTGTGGTTGACAATAAAGGTATTATTAGGGCTATCCTCTATTATCCGTTGGATAACGGAAGGAACATTCCCGAAATTATAAGGTTGGTAAAAGCTCTTCAAACCACCGATAAATACGGAGTTGCTACTCCCGCTAACTGGTATGCGGATAAGATTAAGTGGACAGGTCCCGAAGTATTTAACGGTAAGGATTATGTAATTATTCCTCCGGCTACCAACGTTAGGGCAGCTCAACAAAGGTTAGAAGGAGCTAAAGAAGGTAAATGGGAATGTGCCGATTGGTGGTTCTGTTATAAACCTCTACCTTCAAACGGTTTCTAAAAATACCTTTCCTTTTATTGTTATCTCTTCTTTTCTATACCTTTTTGAGGAAGTTTTTAAAATCGAACCTTCGATGGGTTTTAAGTATCAAATCACTAAGGTTTATAGGTTTGAGGCCGGTCATAGGGTTTGGACACAGAATTTAGCGGAAGGGAGGGGCTCGCAACTCAGCGGAAATGCCTGCCCACCTGAAAATAAATGCCGCCATCTTCACGGTCATAGCTACGTTGTTGAGATAACTATAGGTTCCGATACCCTCGATGCGGATATGGTTATGGATTTTTACCATTTAAAGAGTGCTGTAAAGGAGCTTATTGATTACAAATTAGACCACTCTTTTATTATTGACAGAAACGATCCGCTCTTTCCTCAGTTGGAGGCTATGGCCAAAGAGTTTGGTTTAAAACTGTTTGTTGTGGATTTTGTTCCAACCGCGGAGCGGTTGGCTGAGTTTATTTATAAATATTTAAAAAAGAAGTTTGAAGAAGCCAACGTTGAAGATGTGGAAGTTGTAAGCGTAACCGTTTGGGAAACTGCCACCTCCAAAGCTACCTATAGCGAATAATGGAAAACCTTTTTAAAGTTTACTTTTCTCTTTTGGAACATTTTGGTAAACAAAACTGGTGGCCGGTTGATTGGAACTACCACCTTAAAAGGGGGACGAACCCTTTTGATGAAATCGTTATAGGGGCGGTGCTTACCCAAAACACCGCTTGGAAAAATGTTGAAAAGTCCTTGGAAAGGATTAAAAAAGAGGGCGAACTCTCTTTGAGGTTCGCAATAGAAACTCCTACCGAGGTGTTGATTGAACTAATTAAACCTTCGGGGTTTGCTCAAAGAAAGGCACTTTACCTAAAAGAGGTAGCCAAATTTATAAAAAGCCTTAAAGGTGGAATTCCAAAAAGGGAGTACCTTTTAAAGGTAAAAGGTGTAGGAAACGAAACGGCCGATGTTATTCTCCTATACGCCTATAACCAACCACAGTTTGTGGTGGATAAATACACCTTAAGGTGGATAGAAAGGTTCTACGGTTTGAG
>JALSNH010000124.1 GCA_026987085.1 Aquificota bacterium
CGAGGTCTACACCCGTTATTACCTCCGTTACCGGGTGCTCGACCTGAATTCTACCGTTCATTTCGATGAAGTAAAACTCTCCGCTTTTAGGGTCATAGAGAAACTCAACCGTTCCCGCACCGAGGAAGTTTACAGCCTTTGCAAATTTAACGGCCGCCTCGAAAAGTTTGTTTCTTGTTTCTTCACCTATCGAAGGTGATGGTGCCTCCTCTATCACCTTTTGATGGCGTCTTTGAATTGAACATTCGCGGTCGGAAATAGGAACTACATTCCCGTAGTGGTCGGCCAAAATTTGAACCTCTATATGTTTGGGATTTAAAAGAAACTTTTCTATATAGATGGTGTCGTCGCCGAAGGAGGTTTTAGCCTCACTTTGGGCGAGGGGGAACTTTTCTCTGAGCTCCTTTTCACTGTAAACGACCCGCATTCCTCGGCCGCCACCTCCTGCAGCCGCCTTTAGTATAACGGGATAGCCGATATCGTAGGCTATATCTAAAGCCTCTTCGAGGGTAATTTTTCTCTGGCTGCCGGGAACTGTCGGAACGCCAGCCTTTTTCGCCACCTGCTTGGCTTTTACCTTATTACCTATCAGCCTTAAGGTATCGGGACGTGGTCCTATAAAGATAAGGCCGTTGGCTTCAACTATTTCGGCAAATTTGGGATTCTCCGCCAAAAAGCCGTAGCCGGGATAGACCGCATCCGCTCCGGTAATTTCGGCGGCTGATAGAAGGGTAGGAATATTTAAGTAGCTCTCCGAAGGTGCGGGCGGGCCTATGCATACCGCCTCGTCGGCCAGCATAACGTGGAGGCTATCTTTATCAGCTTCGGAGTAAACCGCTACCGTTTTTATACCCAACTCTTTGCAGGTTCTTATTGCCCTTACCGCAATCTCTCCTCTGTTGGCTATTAAAACTTTTTTAATCTCCCTAATCGTTTGGGACATTTAAACCTAAAAATGTTAGCCTATTAAACGCACTAGTTTGGATTGTATTTTTAACTTCCTTTTTAGAAACTAAGATTTAGCCCATGCCACTTTACAGGATAAGAGTTTTCGGCTCCGTTCAGGGGGTCGGTTTTAGACCTTTCGTTTATAGAATCGCTACCGAACTATCCTTAAAAGGTTTCGTTTTGAATTCCCCCCAAGGGGTTTTAATAGAGGTTGAAGGACCTAAAGAGGTTCTCGATAAGTTCTTAATAAAACTTCAAAAGGAAAAGCCGCCACTGGCCCACATCTACAGTTTGGAACTCGAAGTTTTACCCGAAAGGGGGTATAAAACCTTTGAAATTAGAAAGAGTTCCGAAGGCGGTAAGAAGGAAGTTTTTGTCCTTCCCGATATAGCCACCTGCGAAGAGTGTTTAAAGGAGCTCTTTGACCCTACCAACAGGCGCTACCGCTATCCCTTTATCAACTGCACCAATTGCGGACCCCGCTTCTCAATAATTGAAAGGCTCCCCTACGACCGTAAAAACACCACGATGCGCAAATTCAAAATGTGCCCCGACTGCGAGAGGGAGTATAACGACCCCTCCGACCGCCGTTTTCATGCCCAACCGAACGCCTGTCCCGTTTGCGGACCTTGGATAGAGCTCTACACTATCGGTGGTAAATTTATAGCCGACCGTGAGGAGGCATTAAAAAAAACGGTCGACCTTTTAAGTGAAGGAAAAATCGTAGCCATTAAAGGTTTGGGAGGTTTTCACCTCGCCTGCGATGCGACCAACGAAAAGGCTCTAAACCTCCTCAGGGAGAGAAAGCGGAGGGGAGAAAAACCCTTCGCGGTAATGTTTAAAGATTTGAACCAAATTAAGAAATACGCCCAAATTTCTCCTTTTGAAGAGGCTGTAATTCTTTCACCGGAAACTCCGATAGTTTTGGTAAAAAGAATAGAGAGAACCGATTTAGGTGAGGCGGTTGCACCTTACCTGAAAAAGGTTGGGGTTTTTTTACCCTACACTCCCCTCCACCACCTCCTTTTAAGGGAGTTTGGAAAACCGCTCGTAATGACTTCGGCCAATTTGAGCGACGAGCCGATTGTAAAGGATAACGATGAGGCCTTCGAGCGGTTAAAAGGTCTGGCCGACTACATTTTGCTCCACAACCGCGATATTGCCAACAGAGTTGACGATAGCGTTGTTAGGGTTATCGGAGAAAGGAGGGTCTTTATCCGCCGTTCGAGGGGCTTTGCACCGATGCCAATAGTTTTGCCTTTTAAGTTGAAGCGGAAAGTTTTGGCCGTGGGAGGGCATAAAAAGAATGTGGTGGCTATAGCTTGGGATAACAAGGTGGTTTTAAGCCAGCATATTGGCGACCTAGAAACGGTTCCGGCCACCCGCTTTTTTGAGGAAGCTATTAACACTTTAAAAACGCTCTACGACTTTGAGGAAGAGGTAGTCGTTTGCGACCTTCATCCGAAATACTACTCCACCGAGTGGGCTAAAAACTACTCCCGCGAAGCGGGGAAACCTTTAATCCAAATCCAGCACCACCATGCCCACGCCCTCAGTCTAATGGCGGACGCCTCGCTAAAGGAAGGGAAGAAAATTTTTGCTATAACTTGGGACGGCACCGGCTACGGCACCGACGGAACCGTTTGGGGGGGCGAGTTTTTGAAAGCTTCCTATCGCTCCTTTGAAAGAGTTTCTTACTTTAAACCTTTCCGCCTTTTGGGTGGGGAGAAGGCGGTAAAGGAACCCCGAAGGGTCGCTCTATCCATTTTATTTGACCTGTACGGGGACAACTTTAGTAAATTTCCTCAAACGGTTTTAAAGGCCTTTAGACCAAAAGAGGTAGAGTTTT
Source organism: Aquificota bacterium (assembly GCA_026987085.1). GTDB lineage: Bacteria > Aquificota > Aquificia > Aquificales > QOAS01 > QOAS01. The sequence continues at coordinate 2,798 of JALSNH010000124.1, forward strand.
TATATAAGGCCTACCAAAAGGGGATAAATGCTCCTCTAACCTCCTCCGCCGGTAGACTTTTCGATGCCGCAGCCTCCCTTTTGGGAATAAAGCAGGTTCTCTCCTACGAGGGACAAAGTGGTGCCATTATGGAGGACCTCTACGACCCTTCGGTGGAAGATTTTTATCCCTTTACCTTCAATGGAAAAGTTATCGATTGGAAACCCCTCTTTGAGGCTCTAATAGATGACCGTTCACCTTTAGAGGTAAAGGTTTCAAGATTTATAAATACCCTTGCGGAGGTTGTTAAAGAGGTAGTTCTCCAAAAAGCGGAAGGGGTAAAAATAGGCCTTA
>JALSNH010000125.1 GCA_026987085.1 Aquificota bacterium
GAACCTAAAACCCTCAAGGAGGAGAGGTCGTATTTTTTGGGATACTCTTCGCCGTAACGCATAAACATCCTTACCGCCGTGGGTGCGGTGTAAAAGATATTTACCCTGTAGCGTTCGACTATTCTCCACCATATACCAGGGTCGGGATAGTTGGGAGCACCTTCGTACATTAAGGAGGTAATACCGTTTAGTAGAGGACCGTAAACGATATAGGAGTGTCCGGTAATCCAACCCACATCGGCGGTGCACCAATAGATATCGTCCTCTTTGAGGTTAAAGTCCCACTTTGTGGTTAGGTAAACCCCAACCATGTAGCCGCCGGTAGTATGGAGAACCCCTTTAGGTTTTCCGGTTGTTCCCGAAGTGTAGAGAATAAATAGGGGGTCTTCGCTATCGATAACCTCAGCAGGCGCAATTTCTTTGCTTTCCTCTATAAGGTTGTAAAACTCCCTTTCCCTTTCTGGGTTTAATTCGGTGTCCCCATCGCGGTCCCAAACTATTAAATGCTCCACGAAGGGGAAATCTTTAACCGCCTCCCTTGCAGTGGTAAGGAGGTCTATCTTTTTGCCCCTCCTTTTGGTATAGGTGGCGGTTATTACCACTTTAGGTTCCGCATCTTCTATTCTCACCTTTAGGGCTTCTTTTGAAAAGCCGGCAAAAACTACCGAGTGGATAGCCCCTATTCGGGCGCAGGCAAGCATCGCTATAGCCGCTTCGGGAGCGTTGGGCATGTAGATAAGAACCCTGTCACCCTTTTTTACTCCGAGCTTTTTAAGGGCGGAAGCAAAACGGCCGACCAGCTCGTGGAGCTCCCCGTAGGTTAGCTTTCTCTCCTCTTCATCTTCGTTTACATATAGAAGGGCGACCTTGTTCCTCAAACCCCTTTCGAGGTTTCTATCGAGACAGTTATAACAGAGGTTGGTTTTGCCATTAAGAAACCATTTGGCACCTTTAAAGTTGCCATCCCATACCTTTTCCCACTTTTGGAACCAAAAGAGTTCTTCGGCAACCTTTCCCCAAAAGGCCTCCCTATCTTTTAGACTTTCGGAGTAGAGTTTTTCGTAATCCTCAAAGTGGGCCCCTTCTTTACAAACCCCTTTAGGTTCTATAACCTCTTTGACCTTTAAAAGGTTTAAATCCTTATCCTGCTCCATAAAAAGGTTTATAGCAAATTACCTCTTTTACAGGAAAGGGAATTCAAATAATTATCAGAACTTTTGAAAAGGTTAACTAAATTTATTAGAACTTTATGGCGTTATTGTATTCGGGACTTGCATTATTTTTGATTTATGTATCGATTTTTCTTTCCAAAAGATTTGGAATACCTTCTTTAATTCCAATAATATTTTTGGGAATACTTACAAAAGATTTTATTCATGCTGAACACCTACAGTTCTTCGTTGAATTGGGCCTAATTCTACTCTTTTTCTTCATCGGTTTGGAATTCAATATGGAAAAGCTAAAATCTATGACTACCAAGTCCTGGAAGGCTGGAATAGCCGACTTTATAATTAACTTTTCATTACCTTTTGGATTAGCTTTACTATTTGGCTTTAATTTAACCGAATCTTTGTTCCTAGCTGCTATAGCTTATCCTTCTTCAACATCAATTATTGCTAAGCTCTTAATCGATTATAAGAGACTTATTAATCCTGAAACAGAGCTTATTTTAGGAATATTAATTTTTGAAGATATTATTGCCATTATTCTACTTTCCGTGTTATTTGGCTTAACTAAAGGTGCTGTAAGCTTTACCGATGTGGTAAGCAACATTGTTATAATGTTTTTTGCTGTTGCTCTTTCAATAGTATTGGGAAAGCTAATACTTACAAATATTACAAGCTACCTTGAAAGAGTATTGACAGGCGGTGAAGACCTAATTCTTTTAATGTTGGGTTTGCTACTGTTGGTAGCTGGAGTTTTTCACTCTTTGGGTATAAGTGAGGTTCTAGGAGCTTTTATCCTCGGTTTGATGTTTGGTGAAACTCCTTTTGCGGAAGATATTGAAAAATCGCTCCACGATCTTAAGGAGTTATCTATGGCAATATTTTTCTATAACTTTGGCACATCTATACCGGAAATAAAGCAATTGCCTAACCCTCTATTTTTACTTTTATTAATTGTGATAAGCATTTTTGGAAAAATAGGAAGCACCTATATAGGTGGTCTACTGGCAGGTTTATCGCCTAAATTGTCCTTTCGCGCAGCCTTAGAAATGATTCCTCGTGGAGAGTTTTCCATAGTCGTAAGTGCTATGGCTCCCAAAGCTCTTCAACCGCTTAGTGCAATTTACATTATTGCTACGGCGGTTATAGGTTCGATTATTTTCATATATGCTCCCCAATTGGTTGACAAGATTTTTGGAAAGACTAAAAAAAGGAAAAAAGAAGTTCCTGAATACCTTAAAGATTTGGTTTGATAATACTCTAATTGATACTTTCTAAAAGTTGCACTACAAATTCCGAAGTTTTTACCTTTTTAGGTGGTCTAAGAACCTCCCTTAAAAGATGAAAACGTTCTTTCAAATAATCGGTCTGTTCTAGGAGATAGTAAGTTTTGTCTAGAAGTTGAAGTGGATTTAAATCGTTCTGTAAAAGTTCTGGAACGATTTTTTCATTCAAAATAAGGTTTGCAAGATGGATATAGGGAACTTTAATCCATCTTTTTGCTATTAAATAGCTTAATTTACTAAGACGGTAAAAGGTTAAGTGCGGTAGATTTAAAATTGCACTTTCAAAGGCTGTGGTTCCCGATTTTATCCAACCAAATCGGGCATTTTTTATAATTTCATACCCTTGATTTAAGTTTTCATCAATATATACCAGTTGGGAAAATTTCTTTAAGTTTCCAATAATCGGTTCGAAAGCTTTAAATGTGAGAACTACGGCAGGAGTTTCAAATTCCTTTACTGCTAAAGGAATCGCTTTTTCAAAAACCTTTATATGTTTTTTTATCTCATTTATTCTGCTTCCTAAAAAAATTACAAAGTATTCACCTTCGAAAGGTAAATTTTTCCTCTCATTTTGAGAGGCATTTAGAAGAGGTTCTAGTCTTTCTAAAGATGGATTTCCTACATAAAAAAATTTTTCCCTTGAAGAGTAATATTTTTTTTCAAA
>JALSNH010000126.1 GCA_026987085.1 Aquificota bacterium
TGACTTCAGTGTGTAAACAGGAGCGTTTTTAGCAGATTTCTCCATTAAGCTTATCAGTTTTTCAAACTCATACTGCATGTCAATCGTCTTTTAAGCGTTTATTAAAGATTACCAAGGTTTTCACAAACTCATGAACTAAACTAAACGCATAAACCAAATTAAAAAATCAAAAAGAAAAAAGAAAAGTTAAAGCTTTAGAGCTTTAGTTTTAGAGCTTTAGAGTTGCCTCCTTCTCAGCAGATAGGCAGCAGCTACTAAGCCAGCAATTGCGAACACTGCTTCAAAGCCTGGAGTCTTCTTCTTGGGTGTTGGGGTTGGTGTTGGAGTTGGGGTTGGAGTAGGTGTAGGCGTAGGTGTGGGTGTTGGGGTTGGTGTTGGTGTAGGCGTAGGCGTTGGGGTTGGAGTAGGCGTAGCGGTTGGAGTTGGAGTTGGTGTTGGAGTGGGTGTTAACTCCTCAGCGCTTGCAACTATCTTGACAGTCTTTATTACTAACACGTCATCGTCAGCCTTCCAGTACTTTGCATAACCAGCACTAGGCTTAAGGTCGTAGTACTTGTCTATGAAAGTGGTTATGCTTCCGGCTAAGGTGTTTAAAGTACCCATCGTATCTCTAATGTATATCTTGTAAGTTCCGGGCGTTATGTCGCTTGTTGGTATGTTAACAACAGCGTAACCGCTATCATTGAGAGCTATACCCATGTACTTTCTAAGCTTAGTACCTAAGTCCATTACAACGTAGATGTTATCGTACTGCTCGCAGTTAACTCTGTTCTCGTGTATTACTAACTTAATTGGTTCTCCCTTGACGACTTCACTTGGACACTTAACAGTCATTACGACTGGCTGTACGTCCATTGTAAGTACCTTGCTTGACGATTCTGTGAATACTCCAGTATCTGGATCTTTCGTATAGAGGTGGATTGTTAGGGTGTAAGTTCCAACTGGTAACAATTTGTCGTGTGCTGGATCGAAAGTCGATTCGAGGATCTTACTATCCTTGTTGTAGTACGGATAGATCGTTGCGAACATGTAGTATGTGCCGTTAGGCGTTTCATTCCACTTAACTAACTGGTTGTTGTTGCTGAAAGTTACACCACTTGCAGTTGGATTAGCTCCCTTCTTTATATCTACTCCATGTCCCTCTAAGGTGTAGCATGCATATACCACGTCATTTGGCTTTGCATTGACTTCTATGAACAACTTCTTAGCAGAGCCCTGAGTTAATGTGAACGTGTCTGGAGCCCAAATTATGCCTACTGGTACTATTGTTACAGGTATCTGTAGGTAAGCATCCTTAGATAGATCATAGTGATATCCGTCTGGAGATGCTATAACGTATAGAGTGTAAGTACCATAGCTTGCATTCTTGCAAACTTTCAAGGTTACTTCAAAAGTGTCGCTTCCTGCAATCGTCTTAATGTGCATTGGTGTGTATGGCCAAGGATCGTTTGCAGTACCAACATCATTTGAGTTTATCTCTCCAACGTTCTCAAATACATTCTTATCGCTAGTCAGCAGGAATATATCGCTAACGGGGCTTGTACCTTTGAGTGTTACCTGACTACCAAGAGTTAATGTGCTCATGCTGAGGTTAGCTGTGAGAGTTGCCTTAACGACGTTTATTGTACCAACTGCAAGTATGTCTGGTCTTTTAATAACGTAAACTTTAACTGTGTATGTAGTGCGGGCGGCCATTGGGTTGATGTACAACTTTTCAGTCTGCCAGCTGCCATCTGCAGAAGTGTATACTGTAAAGTTCTCATATGGTACAGCTGCAGTTCTATGCCAGCTGTTAGCAGGTGCAGATGTTGAGTTGTTTACATCAGTTACAAGTAGTGGGTATTGGTTCATGTTTCCTCCAGTTATGTTTATACTTAATGCAACATTGGCACCAAGGTTACTGCTACCCTGAATGTGCAAGCTTTCACCTCTAACGTAAGTTGGCTTGAGGTCAATTGTTAAAGTTGGTTCTTTAACGAGTACATAGTAATCTTCTGTATCAGATTCGTTCTTTGTTGCAGTCACGGTTACTTCTATGTGATACGTACCAGTTCTAGTGTTAGGCGCTAATTGGGGTTTCCATGATGTTGGGCACTCCCAAGTACCGTCAGATTTAATGTATATGTTCTTTGCAGTGTAAACTACTTTGTTGGCTGGATCATAAATTACTACGCTAACATTGTTCTTAACACCGTAGTCGTATATGCTACCAGTTTCTGCAACATTAGTTGTACCCTTAAGTGTTACACTCTGTCCAAGATATACAACAGATGGCACATTAAGTGTTACACTATCACTAGCTACATTAAAGTAAACAGTCTTTGTGGAGTTCCTAGCAGTAACCTTGAGCTTGTACGTACCAGCATTCCAGTTATCAGTTGGTATTGATAGATACCATACTGTACCATTTACACCGCCAAGGTATTTCACATAAGTATGGCTAACTCCAGGACCTGTAAGGTTTGCATACACGGGTGTTGAAGTTTCAAGACCAGTTACTTCTATCTTGAAGTATGCGTTGTCTCCCTTTGCTATTGGAGTTCTTGGGTTTTCAAGTGTTACGCTTATTGTTGGGAATGCGTTGTATATGTAGATTACGTATGGATAGTATGTAGTACTGTTAGTCAAAGTATTCCAAGTCACACCGTTGCACTCTACCTGGACGTAGTAGAATCCTGCAGAAAGGCCACTAATTGTAAATTCTTTGTAGGATACATCTTTTGGTATTGTAAATGTATCTACTGTATCATTATTCGGTAATTTTATTATTTTTACAGTAGCAGCACCCTGAGAACTTAGCTGATTTTCAATACCGAGAACAAAACTCGTACCATAGTTATATTCTACAACCATTACTGGATTCTTGCTTATTTTTCCGGGGATAACTAAGTTAGTAGTGTTATTTAAGTAATACGCGATAGGTACGGTCTTGTAGTGCACTGAAAAGTTGTAAGTTGTCTGACTATTGTCGGTTATCACTATATTACTCGCTGGGGGTATGTATATCGCTGCGGCACTGCTTATAGCCATAGCAATCACTAAAATCGCTACTGTCGCTATTCCTATTTTCAAACTTTTACCACTCATACT
>JALSNH010000127.1 GCA_026987085.1 Aquificota bacterium
AAGTTTTATACCGACTTAGTGGAATTGAAACCGGGTTGGTGTTGTTTTATTTGGTCTAAAAGCTCTTGGTTTTATACCGACTTAGTGGATTGAAACAACGCTTCCAAAACTTTTTTAACCGTATAAAGCGTCGTTTTATACCTACCGAATTGAAAATTTTGTATTTAAAAAACTCAAAAGTGCATTGAGAAGGTTGGTTTATACCAAAATTAAATTAAAAAAATTTGAATTTGGTTTAGCATCAGCAAAAAATCAGTGAAAATAAACTTAATCTGTCTTAATCTGTAAAGAATTTAATTTAATTCTAAAACAGATTGTAAAAGTTCCCTCTTTTTTACACTTAAAGCGCCTTTCCCAAAAAGAAAAATTCCCAACGTCGTAAGGATTTTATCGTCCACCAGAAGGGTTTCTCTATTTCTTCTCAACAAACTTAAAATGGTTTTTACTTCCCTTTTTGCCTTCTCTTCAGAAAGGGATCTGTATTCTATAGCCGCCGTTAAAAGGTTCTCTTCAAGATTTTCTTCAAAAGATTCCAAAATTTCTTTTAAGATTTGAAAGTGGTTGAGCTCTTTTAAACCTTCCATAAGAAGAGCTTCTTTCAGTAGATTTGCCCTGATATGTCCTATACCTTTTATCCCTCCTAAAGGTGCGTAAGATAAGGGAAGACCGTATTTAATGGTATGGGCTATACGGAGAATTTCTTCATTAGTTAACTCAATTTCTCCAATATTTCGAAGCTCCAAAAGCAGCCTCATTAAATGTAGAACATCGGTTCCCAAATAGGAAAATTCTCCCGGAGGGTTTGAAATATTTACAAATTTCACTGTAAAACCGCGGGTGAAAAAGAGAAATTGGTGGGTGTTGTCTTTAATACATTCGGCCCCGCATACGGCTAGCTCGCTAATTATTCTTTCATTTAGCTCCTCAAAATGAGGAAAATTCTTTAAAAATTGATAAATACTGTCAAATTTTTTAGTATATAGTAGAGGTCTCAAAATTGCTTCCACAGGCAAGGGAAGAGATTTTCTTCTTACAAATTCCTCAAAATTTACGGGTGGTACGCCGCTTTTTAAACAGAATTTTCCTTTCTCTGTAAGTTGGTATTTTTTGTCTATAAAACCGTGTAGTTTTAACCATTCAACCGCTTCATCTATTACCGGGTGGTTGTATAGCAAACGAAAAGAAAAGCTCTCTTGTAAAAACTTTTTGAAATCCCCTTTACGGTGCAGTATTGCAACCAAAACAAATAAGGTGAGTTGTTTTAAAAGTTCTCCCTTAAAAGATGCGTTTTCCTTTAAATTCCTTGATAGGAAGGTTTCAAATTCCCTTTCCAAAGCTTGGTTTAGAGATTTTTTAACAACCTCCACCCGGGAGCCGTAAGGGAGGATATAGGAAAAACCTTTTTCTTTAATACCGAACCTTCCGGCTCTGCCTTCCTCTTGAAGGATATCAAGAGTATCGGGAAAAATCCGATATTTCCTTTCATTTTGGTCCCAAAAAGCTTTAACCCCTATTAGAACTTTATCGGCCGGTAAATTTACCCCGTAGGCCAAGGTTTGGGTTGCTATAAGGATATTTAAGTTTCCTTCGCGGAAACTCTTTTCTATTTCCTCCCTCTCCTCTTTAGGAACATCGGCGTTGTGAAAAGCTATCTCGAAACCCTCTTTTTTTACCTCAAAAGGTGTTGTCTTATTTGCGATTTCAAGGTGTTCATGATTAGCAAATTCTAACATTTTCCAACCTATACTTTTTTTGGGAACGAAGGCTATTACCTTTTCATCTCGTTCGGCCAACTCAAATATAGCGGTTAACATTCTTAGAGCAAACCTTTCATCGCTCCCTATATCGTCCAATTCTTGAGGTTTTATCCAATACTTAAAGTCCTTTAGAGGTATTATCCTCCTCTCCAGAGGGACAGGTCTCCAATCGCTTTCTATAAAAAGGGAAGCCTTTAGCCAACCTGCCAACTTATCCGCACCGGGAAGGGTTGCTGAAAGGCCCAATATATCAATTTGTTGGGATAAAAGCTCGGCAATAACTTCCTCCAATATCTGCCCTCTGTTTCCCAATAGAGCGTGGATTTCATCTATAACAACAGCTTCAACATCTTCAAACCACGGGCTTTGGTTTCGGATAGCCAATGCTAAGTTTTCATAGGTCGATACTACTATTTGCGACCTTACAGGTTTGAATTCTTCAATAACCTCACCGGTTCTTATATCTACCTTTCCAAAAAGTTTTTTTAATTCTTTTGCTTTTTCCGAAACCAGTGCTTTTGTTGGAGCGGCGTAAACAACCCTTCCTTTTCGGTTGTGTAGAAATATGTAGGCTATTCCACTTTTACCGGCCGAGGTTGGAGCAGCAACTACCGCATTCCCTTTTTGGTAGGTTTTATAAAAAAGACTCTGAATAGGATTTAGGGTTTTAAACTCCAATTTGAGGTCGGTTTTCGAAACCTCTACGAGGTCTTCTTCTTTAATGGTTCCTTTTAAAAGGTCTTTATAGACGAGCTTTCCTTTTCCCTCGGGAGTGAAAGTCGATTTGGAGAGAACCTTAAAGTGAAGCATCTTTCTACAGGGAAGAATTTAAAACTTTAAAAGGACTACAGTAATTGAAAATCTTCTACCGAAAGGTCAAAACGGTCTATATTTCTTACGGTGTAAACCACCCTTACCTTTTTCCCTTTAAAGGTAGGAGGTATAATCCTATCCTCGTCAAGGTTAAAATAATAGGAACCGTTCCTTTCAAAGGAGAGCTTGTAGCCGTAAGGAGTCCTTGTAAAGTCAACCAACCTATCTTCGAAAACAAAAGTTGGATAGGGATTACCGCTCCCGTAAGGTTCCAACTCTTTAAGAACCTCCAAAAGTTTTGGATACCTTTTTAACTTCAAAGGTTCGATAGGAAAGTCTATTCCCAGTTCGGGAGGTTCCCAAGTTAATTTCTCCACCTCGTAGAGAAAAGCTTCCTCAAATTCTTTTAATTTGCTTCTTTTTACCGAGAGGCCGGCCGCTTGGGAGTGGCCGCCCCATCTTTCGAGAAGCGGCGAGAGCTTTTCAAGAACTTTCACAATATTTAGCCCCTGCGGAGAGCGGGCGGAGCCGACCGCTATTTCACCGTCGGAAGCAAATACAACGCTCGGTACGCCCCACATAGAGGTAAGCCTTCCGGCAATTATTCCGGATACCCCTTTTCTGATTTCCGGCGAGGCGTAAACAACCCCCTTCGGAGTTTTTCCCTTGAAACTACTAATTATCTTTTGGGTAAGCCGTTGGGTAAGACGACGGCGCGAAAGGTTTAGCTTTTCCATCTCGTAAAAGAGCTTTTTGGCGTGTTCCCTTTGTCCGGTTATAAGAAATTTAAGGCCTCTGCGGGCACTGTCCATTCTGCCAAAAGCGTTAAGCCTCGGAACGAATTTAAAAGCTAAATCGTTTCCGCTAAAAGGAACTCCTTTATAAAGCTGCTCCACCATGTAGAGGAGTCCCAAAGAAGAGCTCCTTTTTTGGGAAAGAAGTTTTAATCCCTCCCTTACAAGTTTAAAGTTGAGTTCACTTAAAGGAGAAACATCGGCCACCGTTCCAAGGGCAACCAAATCGAGAAACCTTTTAACGTCAAGATTGAAACCTTTCCTCTCCAAAAAAAGGCCGAATATAAAGACCAAACCTACCGTCGAAAGGTCCTTTAAATACTGTGGAACCTCCTCATGAATTTTCGGATTTACTATTACCGTATCGGGTAAATTTTTGCCGGGCGTATGGTGGTCAAAAATGACCACATCGATACCCAAATTTTTTGCCAATTCTACCGTTTCCACCTCATTGGTTCCGTTATCGAGGGCAATTATTAAGCCCTTCCCCTCCGTATAGTTGGCAAATTTTTTTACAATTTGAGGTGAAAGCCCGTATCCTTCCGACCTTTCGGGAACGGTAGGGATTACCCTTTTGGCTCCTATCTCCTTTAAAAGGTTATAAAAAAGAGCGGTGGAGGTGAGGCCATCTACATCGTAATCTCCAAAAACCAATATATAGGAGTTGTTTTTTATATGTCTTTTAATAGTTTCAAAAGCTTCCTCCATCTCCTTAAGTTTTACGGAAACCAACTTTCCCCGTGGAGGTTCGGTTAGATTTCTATTGACCAACAATTGGGCAAGAAATCTTCCATATTTCTCAACTAGTTCAGAAGAAGGCTTTTTTTCCTTAAATAGGTACCTCCACCGCAAATTCCTAAAAGAGGGCATTAACTCAAAATTTAACTCCCTTTCGTTGTATTTATTTAACTTTCCAGAAATTGGTCGAGCAGTTTTAACATCTCCTCTAAAGTGTCAACCTGCAAAACACCCTCCACCTTGTGAGTTTTGTATCCGATTACCGGCTTTCCAAGGATTAGGGCATAAGCAATTTCCGAAAGGGTGCCGTAATGCCCTCCAACGGCCAGCACAACCTCACCGCTCGCCACCACTACAGGGTTCCTATTCCAGTTCATTCCCGTGTTAATTTTGATATGCAGGTAGGGATTTCCGTCGCTTCCATCGTAGGTTGTTAAAATGCCAACCGCTAAACCTTTTCCGCTATCGCGAACCCCTTTACTTACCGCCTCCATAACCCCGGTTCGGCCACCGTTGATTACAACAAGGTTCCTTTTTCCCAGCTCCAAACCGAGTCTATAAGCAAACTCGTAAATATCGTCCCCCGGTTTGGCACGCGAGGCTCCTATTACGCTTACCTGCCGCATAAACAATAAAATCTAAAACTCCCAATGGAAGACTTTTTTAGAGGTTCCCTGCTCATTGTAGGGCTCGGCTTTATGGGCGGTTCGCTTGCCAAAGCACTTAAAAAAAACGGCTTTAAATTCCCTATATACGGTTTGGATATAAATAAAGAGGCCATAAAAAAGGGTAAAGAATTAAAAGTTATCGACAACGGTTGGATCTCTTACGAAAAAGTCCCTTGGGAGGAGATAGATACCGTTATATTGGCCTCACCGGTAGGAACCTTTGAAACAATAGCCAACCAACTTAGAAAGTTTATAAAACCAGAAACTACCGTTAGCGACCTAGGAAGCACCAAGAGACTCGTTTATAGGATGGAAGAGATTTTAGGAAACCGCTTTGTGGGAGCCCACCCGATAGCGGGAACCGAAAAGAGCGGAGTTGAACACGCGATAGATAACCTCTACGAGAATAAAAAACTTATAATCACACCAACGGAGAAAACCGATAAAAAACACCTTCAAAAGGTCGAAAAACTTTGGAAACTTGTGAAGGCAAAAGTTGAGTATATGTCCCCCGAGCTTCACGATTATATCTTTGCGGTTGTCTCCCATCTTCCCCACGCGGTTGCCTTCGCTCTGGTGGATACCTTGCGTCAAATGTCCGATGAAAAAGTCGACCTGTTTAAATATCCCGGCGCGGGTTTTAAAGATTTTACCCGCATAGCCGCCTCCGACCCCACAATGTGGAGGGATATATTTCTTACAAACGCCGACGAGGTTCTTAAATCTATAGAAACCTTCAAACGGTCCTTAAATACCCTCGAAGAACTCATCAAGGAGGGTAAAAAAGAAGAACTTAAGGAGTTTCTAAACGAAATAAGTATCCTCAGAAGGAGTCTCGATTAACCTTTAAACTCTTTTTGAAAATGATACTCTGGAACCTCTTTAAGGGTTTGGAACTTAACTTTACCCCTACCTTGGAGAGGATAAAAAAGGCCTGCCAATATTTGGGAAATCCGCAAAATAGCTACCCTTCGGTTATAGTCGGAGGAACCAACGGCAAAGGTTCCACAACAGCCTTTTTGGAAAGCCTCTTAAGACACCACGGCCTAAAAACGGGTCGCTTCGTTTCGCCCCATTTGGTGGACGAAACCGAACGGTGGCGAATAAACAACGTTCCGATAGATGAAGAAACCCTTAAAAGGTATGTAAAAGAGCTCAAACCGGTAATGGAAAAATTCCAACTAACCTACTTTGAAAGTGCCCTTTTGATAGCGGTGCTCCTTTTTAAGGAACAAAATATTGATATAGCAATTGTTGAAGCCGGCCTTGGCGGAAGGTGGGACGCCTCGAAGGTTCATAATCCCCTACTAACCGCCATAACCAATGTCGGACTGGACCACACAAAGTGGCTCGGAGAAACCCTTGAAGAGATAGCGGACGATAAAACCGAGCTTATCTACCCCAACCGTCCCGCCATTTTGGGAACAAACGAAGAACCCCTTCTATCTATAGCAAAGAAAAAAGCCGCTTCGCGGAATTCCAAACTAATAGTGGCAAATATCGATTACACCTACCGAGGTAGAAGCAAATTTCCCGAAACCCTTTTGGAGTTTTATAAATACAAAGACCTTCAATTGGAAAACGCAAAACTCGGCCTTATAGGGAAACACCAACTTCAAAACGCTTCCCTCGCCTTGACAATATTTAAAGAGCTCTCCGAAAGGCTCGGTTTTAATATCGACCTCCAAAAGGTTAAAGAAGCCCTAAAAAACACCCGTTGGGAAGGAAGGCTGGAAATAGTTAGAGAAAAACCACTTTTAGTTCTCGATGGAGCCCACAACCTCCACGCGTTAAAAGAGACTTTGGAAACCTTAAAGGGATTAAAACCTTTTCCCTTTATCGTCTACGGGAGTATGAAAGATAAAGACTGGCCTCTCCAAATGGAACTAATCCGAAAGTATACCGACCGTATAGGGTTGGTAGAAATCAACTACCACCGTTCGGAGAGTTTGGAGAACCTCTTTACCCGCGCGGTGGAGCTCGGATTTAGGGAAATAAGAACCTACAAAAGGGTGGAGGATTTAATCGAAAACCTAAAGGAGGATACGGTAATTTTAGGTTCCCTATTTTTGGTTGGTGAAGTAAAAAAGACCCTTCAATAACATAAACCATCTATGGCAAAGTTTGAATATGCAGGTCGTTTAAAACAACTTCCCCCTTACCTTTTTGCCGAACTGGATAGGCTCAAGGAAGAGAAAATTAAACAGGGAGTTGATGTAATAGACCTCGGAGTGGGAGACCCCGACCTCCCTACCCCCAAAGAGATTATTGAGGCGGGTCAAAAGGCTTGCGAAGACCCTGCAAACCACCGCTACCCCTCCTACAAAGGATTGGCCGCCTTCAGACAGGCGGTAGCCGATTGGTATAAAGAAAGGTTCAATGTTGACCTAGACCCCGATAAGGAAGTTATTACCTTAATAGGTTCCAAAGAAGGTATAGCCCACTTTCCGCTGGCATTTGTCGATAGCTGCGATATAGTGATAGTTCCCGAACCGGCCTATCCCGTTTACAAAATAGGAACCATCTTTGCCGGAGGAATCCCCTACACCGTTCCCTTAAAGGAGGAAAATAACTTCCTAATAGACCTCGATAATATTCCCGAACAGATTGCAAAAAGGGCCAAGATCATTTGGGTAAACTATCCCAACAATCCCACCTCCGCAACAGCTACCCGCGAATTTTATGAAAAACTGATAGATTGGGCTAAAACCTACAATGTGATAGTAGCTTCCGACCTTGCCTATTCGGAAATCTATTACGATGAAAACGACAAACCCTTATCTATCCTCCAGATAGATGGAGCCAAAGAAGTGGCTATAGAGTTTCACTCCCTATCCAAAACCTACAATATGACCGGTTGGCGTATAGGAATGGCCGTAGGTAATGAAGAGCTTGTTCAAGGTTTGGGTAAGGTAAAAACCAATGTAGATAGCGGCCAATTCAATGCCGTTCAAATAGCGGGTATTACTGCCCTTAAAAACTCCGAGAAATTCCGCAATCAAATTATTCCAATTTACGAAGAACGTAGAAGGGTTATGACCGAAGCGTTGGAAAAGATAGGCCTCAAGCCCTACAAATCGAACGCTACTTTCTACCTTTGGGTAAAAGTTCCCGAAGGCTTTACCTCCGCGGAATTTACAAAATTAATGCTCGATAAAGCAGGTATAGTTGTCACCCCCGGAAGCGGTTTTGGCGAAGCGGGAGAAGGATATTTCAGAATTTCCTTAACCGTTCCTACCGAAAGACTACTCGAAGCCGCCGATAGAATTAAAAACCTCGTTCTTTAAACCTTCTTCCTTCTAAATTTTTCAAACCTTTGAAGCAAAATTTAAACAGATGACAGATTTTAGGGTCTACCACCTTCACGGATTGGGGTCCAGTTGCAGCTCAACCAAGTCAACTATGGTCAAAGAGCTCACCGAAGAATTGGGAGGAGAATTTATCTGTTTTAACTTCAACTACCTAATGAAGGGCGACACACCACCGAAAGTTTTGAAATTTTTAAACCAAAAAGTGGAATGGGATAAACCCTTCATCCTTGTAGGGTCCTCTATGGGAGCCTACTCGTGGTTGGATTATTTAGTAAACAACAATGGGATTTTTAAAAATCCCAACTTTAAAAGGGCTATTTTGATAACACCTCCAACCACACTATTTGATAATTTGGAAAAATGGAATCCCCTTTTTGGTAAAGAAAAGATTTTTCTCCGCTATGGGGAAGATTACATAAAAAGATACCCCGAACTGGTTGAATTAATGCATTGGGACATCAAGTATGCAAATTTGAGACTTTTAACCCTTGCTGAAGATAAAGTCGTATCAATACTCGCCAAAAGAGATACGGTTGTGGATAACACCCCTATTTACAAACTGATAGAGGTTGCAAAGAAGGTTAATTACTACGAAATAGATGACGAGCACCCCCTTAGGAACAAATTGGAAGAACTAAAAAGCCTCCTAAAGGAACTAATTTCGGAAAGTTTGTCCCGTTGAGGTTTTTCTTCTTACATTCCAATTTTTGGAAAAAGCTTAAATTAAGGTTAATCTTTAATGGAAAAGAAGCTAAAAGCTACCTTAAAACTCCTGGGAGAACTAGGTTTTAACGAACTTTACTATTTTGGTAATACGGATAACCGAGACCTACAAATGGAAAACAATAAAAAACACTCCATTCAGAAGGAATCTCCTCAAAATCTGCCTAAAGAGGAGAATCTGGTAGTTCTTCAACTTAAAAGGCTTTACGAGAAAAATAGGGACTGTTGTAGGTGCGATCTTTGTAAAAGTAGAACCCAAATAGTATTTTACGATGGAGACCCCCACAGTGGAGTTGTTTTTGTCGGTGAAGCCCCGGGAGAGGAGGAAGATAAACAGGGAAAACCTTTCGTCGGACGGGCTGGGCAATACCTAAACAAGGTTTTGGAAAAAATTGGATGGAATAGAAAGGATATTTACATAACTAACGTTTGTAAATGCCGTCCTCCCGGTAATAGAAAACCCCTTCCCAAAGAGATGCAGACCTGCCTAAATGTTTTTTTAAAAAATGAGATAAAAATTGTTAAACCCAAAGTTATTTGTTGCTTAGGTGCAACTGCAGCGGAAGCCTTTCTCGGAAAGGCCGTAAGAATAACCAAAATGCGTGGAAAGTTTTATGTCAATCCGCTATTTCCCAATGTTAAACTCTTTTTAACTTACCATCCGGCTTACATACTAAGGAATATGAGGGAGGCAAAAACCTTTGAAGAGGATTTAAAAATTCTAAAGGAGTTCGTTGAAAAAGCATCGGAATAATATTTATGCTTTTTTGACAAAAATGAAAAAGTTGGCAAGGGAAACTGTAAAAACCTCCTATAAAGTTGTTGCCGATTTTTTTTCCAAAAGTTATTCCTATCATGCCTCCGCTATAACCTTTTCAGGATTTCTTGTTTCCAACACGGCGGTCATATTTTTGGGAACTATTCTTAAATATATTCCTCAAAAGCAAATTATAATTTCAAAAATTTACGAACTTTTCCCCAATATTTCCGAAAATATTGTTAAATACTTCGTAACTTCCGTAGAAAACTTAACCTTAAAAGTTCAGTTAATAACACTATTTTTGATAATTTTTTTTATAGGCAATTTTTTGAGAAATATAGAGCTAGCTTTCGCCTTTATAGCAGAAACAAAACCCAGAAAAATACCATTAATAAACTACTTTTTACCTTTTATTTTTGGAGTTCTTTTAGTTTTTTACGGTTCCATAGATGTCATTTTGGGCTTAATTCCAAAAATTTTGGAAAAATTTCATATTTACCATTCTTTTGTTTTAAAAGTTATTGCTACCTTCAAAATGGTAATAAATTACCTTGCTTTTCCTTTAGGCTTAACTGTGATTTACTACTTTTTATCTCCTACAAAGGTGAAATTTCGAACATCTTTAGCCGTTTCTTTGGGTTTGGCCCTTTTACTAAATCCCTTAAAGAGTCTATTTACCTGGTACACAACCCACTATTTAATAAAAAATTTAGTAATTACTCCTTTTGCAGGAATTCTAGTATTCCTTGTTTGGTTCTATATTATGGCTATATTCCTCCTGCTTGGCTATAGATTTATTCTTTTCCTACAAAGGTTTTAAAGGGAATTAGAAAAACCTTTGTAGATATTCTTTTACAACCTTTGCTATTAAAGTGGAAATGAGAGGTTGAACACTTTCCCCAACCTGGTTGTATTGTTCGTTAATACCTCCAACGAATTCAAAATTGTCGGGGTATGTCATCAATCTTGCCTGTTCGCGAACGCTCAAAAGTCTCGGTTGGTATGGATGTAAAAAACGACCGCTTCCTTTTACGGTGGGAGAAATTTTATCGGGATGAAGTTTTGTATAGTCCTTAAAAGTTTGCCCTTTTTTACCAAAAAAGAGGGCAGCCTGTCCGAATTTTAGTTTTTCCCACCTTTTTTTGAACTTTCTGGGAATATCAACCCACGAATGGTTCGGATAGTTATGAGGCCAATCCGGTTTTGGCAAATCTCCTATAGCTTCCCATACGGTGGTTTTTCTGGAAACTCTATATCTTTCCAATTCCTCTTTTAACGGAATGTTTGAGATAAAAACCCTCGTCCTTTCGGAGGGTGAACCGTAATTTTCCGACCTTATTACATTGAAATAAATCTCCTCATAACCGGCCCATTTGAATTCTTCCAAAAGGGCGTATTTAAGCTGACCTTCGGTTATCTGAATAACGTTTTCCATTACAAAAATCTTTGGTTTAAAGTGGGCCAATAGACGAATATACTCAAGGGTTAGCCGTCCTCGAGGGTCTATATAGAGCCTGTCGGTTGGATAATCCATTCGATTAAGACTTACCGGAGTGTAGGCCTCGCAAGGAGGTCCGCCTATTATTACATCGGGAGTTTGATTTTTAAATTCCCTACCACTTAAGGTTCTTATATCGGTATTGTGAACCTTTAAAGGATTTATATTCAACCGGTAGGTTTCGGCGGCCGCCGGGTTTATCTCAACGGCGTCGGTTATTAAAAAACCTTCCTTTTTGAAACCGTATCCAAAACCACCGCCCCCTGCAAAGAGGTCTATTACCGTATACATTACTTTGGGTCTATTTTCTTAAAACTATAAGCTATGGATAAAGGGCTTGTTTTAGGAATAACTGGTGCAAGCGGCTCAATATACGCCTTCCGATTTTTAGAACATGCTATAAGACTTAAACTTAAAGTGGAATGTATCGTTTCCGAAACCGCAGAAAGGGTAATTTCCTACGAACTGGATAAACCTTTTGAGGAGTTTAAAAGTTATTTTTCCTCAAAGGGAGTTAGGTTCCATTCACCCGAAAACTTTTTTGCGCCGCTTGCAAGCGGTTCCTATTTAAAGGAAAAATTTAAGGGTGTTGTTATTCTTCCGTGTTCGGTGGGAACTCTGGGGGCGGTAGCAAATGGAATAGTCTCCAATTTAATACACCGTGTTTGTGATGTATCCATTAAGGAAAATATACCGCTTATTTTGGCTGTTCGTGAGATGCCCTTAAATGCTATCCACTTGGAGAATATGTTAAAACTTCAAAAAATTGGTGTTAAAGCCTTTCCGATATCCCCAGGTTTTTACGGAAAACCCTCCACTATCGAAGATTTGGTCGACTTTGCGGTCGGGAAGATTTTGGACCTTTTGGAAGTGAACCATCAGATTTACAAAAGGTGGGGATTGTAGAAAGAATAAGGCTTACTATGAAAGCCTTGTTGCTTACAAATTTCGGTGATAAGAATGTTTTTCGCTATGTGGAGGATTTTCCCAAACC
>JALSNH010000128.1 GCA_026987085.1 Aquificota bacterium
ATAATCCTATCGATGTTTTCCTCGGTAATCTTTTCTCCCTTTTTGAGGATTACCGCATTTCCAACCTTTAGGTCCTCCTCAAGTGTTTGACCTATTAAGAGCTCTTTAAGGACTATGTTTTTACCTTCCGTTAGTAGGTGCTCTTTCTCTTTATATTCCCTTTCAAGTTTTTCTTTTTCTTCGGCTATTACATCGGCGGCAAGTTTATCTTTTCTATTTTTGTCTTTTCTAACAAATACCTTAACGTCTATAACTACACCTTCCAAACCGGGAGGACATCTAAGGGATACATCTTTTACATCTTTAGTTTTTTCTCCGAATACCGCCTGCAAAAGTTTTTCCTCGGGGGTGAGTTGACCTTCCTCTTTGGGTGCAACCTTACCGACCAAAATATCACCCGGTCTTACGTAGGTTCCTACCCTTACTATTCCGTACTCATCGAGGTGGGCTATAGCCTTTTCGGAAACACCGGGAATGTTTCTGGTGATAATTTCATCACCCAATTTGGTTTCCCTTGCTTCCGCTTCCAGTTCCTCTATATGTATCGAGGTATAAACATCTTCCTTAACGAGTCTTTCCGATATTACTATTGCGTCCTCGAAGTTGTAACCTCTCCAAGGCATAAAGGCAACTAAAACGTCCTTACCGAGTGCGAGTTCTCCCTTTTCTGTGGAATAACCGTCGGCAATTACTTCACCTTTTTTAACTTTTTGTCCCGGTCTTACAAGAGGTTTCTGGTTAAGGCAGGTATCTTGGTTGGTTCTTTGGAACTTTTTAAGCTCGTAAATATCGATACCAAGGTCGTTGGGGTCATCAAAGTTTATCTCGTCCCTATTTACACGAATAACTATACGGTTGGAGTTAGCCTCTTCAACTACACCGCCCCGCTTTGCAACAACTACGGCGTGGGAGTCCCGGGCTATAACTTTTTCCATTCCCGTTCCTATAAGGGGAGAGCTGGTTTTAATAAGCGGGACGGCCTGCCTTTGCATGTTAGAACCCATCAACGCCCTGTTTGCGTCGTCGTGTTCGAGGAACGGTATTAGCGACGATGAGGGAGATATTACCTGTTTAGGAGATACATCCATGTAGTCTATCTGTTTAGGATTTGTCACTATATGGATATCGCTCTTCCACCTTACCAATATACGGTCGGAAATAATGTTTCCTTTCTTATCGGTAGGTGAATATTGGGCTATAAATTTGTCCTCTTCCTCGTAAGCGGCAAGCCATTCGACCTCGTCGGTAACCTTTCCATCTTTAACTTTCCTGTAGGGGGTTATTAAAAAGCCGTATTCGTTGAGTTGGGCAAACACTGTAGGGGAGGTAACGAGACCGATATTTTGACCTTCGGGTGTTTCTATAGGACAAATCCTACCGTAGTGGGAGGGGTGAACGTCCCTTATTTCAAACTTTGCACTTTCTCTAGTAAGACCTCCGGGACCGAGGGCGGACATACGCCTTTTGTGGGTAAGGCCGGTTAGCGGGTTGGTTTGGTCGAGATACTGCGAAAGCTGACCGGTTTTCAAAAAGTCCATTATGGTGGAGGTGATATGTCTCGGATTTATCAAATCCTGGGGTCTCAAATCGGGATTTCCGAGGTTTACGATGGTAGCTTTGTCCCTAAAGCCCCTTTCCATACGGGCCACACCCATACGGGCCTGCGCTTCGAGAAGTTCACCGACCGGCCTTACCCTCCTGTTTCCGAGGTGGGCAACACTGTCGGTCTTATCCCTTTCAAAACGGAGGTCTATAAGTTTCTTAACAATTGCGACAAGGTCGTACCACTGGAGAAACCTTGCCTCTTCCTCGGTGTAATCTTTAACGGGTATAACCTTTAAACCTTTATTAAAGAGCTCCTCTGCAAGCTCTTTGGTTATACGGGTTCCTTTAGGATAGACTTTTCTTTTGACCTTAAGATCTTTTGCAAGCGCCAGTGGAGGAATTCTATCGAGAATTTCAACATCTTCCGGTCTAAGCTCTTTGGGGAGTTTATGAACCCTTGCGTTTAGTTTTACCCTACCTATGGGAGAGAGGTCGTACCTGTGTAGGTCGGCAAAATAGGCCCTCCAGTAGTTTCTAGCCCTTTCGGCAAGGTTTTCAAAAGTTAGAGTTATAGGTTCCAACGGACGGAGCTTTTTGTATATCTCAATTTTTGCGTAATCGGCAAAAGAAAATCTTGCGGGAACCCTAACGGGGGATGTATTTTCGGGAGACCTTACGGTGGTCTCTTTTATAAGGGTTTCCAAAGGAATTTTTGCCCAAGGGGATTTGGTAGCCTCGTGGTTGGAAACGGCCGTTAGAAAAACGATTTCGTACCTATCGTCGGAAAGGAGCCTTTTTAATTTACCAATGTTCTCTATATAGCGTTCCTCAATAAACTCCTCTTCGGTTTGGGTGTCCTGGACGAAAGCCTTATAACGGATTAATGCAAATAAGTTGTACCCTTCGAGGTCCTCTACGGCAAATTCCTCACCGGTTTGGGCATCTACAAAAGCACCATCTTGGAAAAAGAGCTTTTTGGTTCCGGGATAGAAGTTTTTCAAAATATCGTAGGCGGTCTCAAGCCCCCACGCTCTTAGAACCAAAGTTCCGCCGAGTTTTTTCTTATTGAGTCTTGCGCTAAATTCGTCGGAGGTGGAGGTAAGTTCAAACTCGACCCTTATACCTTTATCGGAGATTACGGAACCTCTGTAGATTTTTCTCGCTATGGGTCCCTCTTTTGCCCTATCTTCCTTTATTTCATAAAAGAGACCGGGAGACCTAATTAGCTGGTTAACGATAATCCTTTCGGTTCCGCCGGTGATAAAGGTTCCCTCTTCGGTCATTAAGGGAACTTCACCGAAATAGACTTTTTTGGGAGGTCTTACCCACCACCTGACACCGTCTTTGTCTACTTCTATGTGGCCCTTTCCTTCGGGAGGTTCAAAATTTTCATCCTCAACACGGGTAGCAACCTGAAGCAAAACCCTCAAAGGTGCGGAGTATGTTAAACCCTTTTCCTTACACTCTTCGGGTGTATAAGGTTTTTTCCAAACAAGGTAGATTCTCTTATT
>JALSNH010000129.1 GCA_026987085.1 Aquificota bacterium
AAACCGAACTTTTCAACAAAACCCTTATCTATAGAGGAGGCCGATACCAAAGTATGGCCTACGGTATCGTCAATAATTTGAGCGTAAAAATGGTGGTCGCTTCTGTAAACGCAGAGGCGGGGTCTATCGGGAGTTCCAAAAACCTTTTTCCTTATTCTTAAATGCCTTCTTTTTCTTTTTTGAGCACGAGTTTTAACTTTTCCCAATTCCCTTTTTAGGCTTATCAATTTAGGCATTCTTTCAACCTCCTAATTACTTCTTCTTAGCGGCCTTACCGGGTTTAAGGTGGAGAACCTCATCTGCATAACGGATACCTTTACCTTTGTAAGCGTCCGGTCTTCTGAAGTCCCTAATAATGGCTGCAACCTGTCCTACGAGATATTTGTCTATTCCCTCTACATGTATTTCGTCAATCTTTTTCTGCTTGTTGGAAACCACGGAAATTTTTACCCCTTCGGGGATTTCGTATTGAATCGGGTGCGAATATCCCAAGTTGAGCTCCAAAACCTTACCTTTAACGGCCGCCCTATAACCGAGACCGTGAATTTCGAGAACGACCTTCCAACCTTCGGTTACACCTTTAACCATATTGTTTATAAGAGCCCTGGTGGTTCCCCAAAGGGCTCCGATTTTCCTCTTTGTGAGTTTGTAGGTTTTAGGATTTATTCCCTCTTTGGGTTTTACAAAGATAGCATCGTATTCCTTCCCATCTTTGGGATTGAGCCATTTATCGATTTTTATCTCCATAGTGGGGTGAAATTTTTGAGTAAGTTCCCCTTTGGGTCCTTTTACTTTAACGACCGTTCCATCGTATTCCTCTTTTATATCAACACTAACACCTGCAGGTATAACAACGGGCATTTTACCCAATCTCGACATCTCTTCACCTCCTTACCAAACGAAGCCGATAACTTCGCCGCCTACACCGAGTTTCCTTGCTTCCTTATCGGTAATAACACCCTTGTCGGTGGACATTATTGCAACACCAAGCCCCCTCTTTACGTAAGGAACGAGCCTTGCGGGAACGTATATTCTTCTACCCGGTTTGGAAACTTTTACCAAGTTCCTAATTGCGGGTTTGGTATTTCTCGGTCCTAAATATTTAAGCCAAATTCTCAGTTTGTATTGGGTTCCCTTTCTATATTCGGGACCATCCAACCTTTCCCAGTCCTTTATATAACCCTCCCTCTTTAGGAGGTCCAAAATTCTCTCTTTCAACTTCGAGGAAGGAACATCAACGTAGTCCTTCCTCACAAGTTGGGCGTTTTTAATAGCACTAAACATATCCGCAATAGGGTCGGTCATGCTCATATCTATTCCTCCCTAAATTTTTGGTCGGCAGTTGGACAGCTCGAAGGCTGCCCCTTACCGACCAGCCATTTAAACAATTACCAGCTTGCCTTTTTAACTCCGGGAAGTTCACCCCTTAAAGCGTACTCCCTAAAGCAAATCCTGCACATACCAAAGTAGCGCCTGTAGGCTCTGGGCCTTCCGCAGACCGGGCACCTCTTGTGGAGCCTGGTGGTAAATTTAGGCGGTTTTTCGAGCTCTTTAATTTTCTTACTTAGGCAAGGCATTTTTTACCTCCTTGTTAAGTTATGAAGCCCTTATAGGCAACCCTAAGAGGGACAGAAGCCAATAAGCCTCCTCGTCGGTTTCAGCGGTGGTATGGATGTTTATATCCATACCCCTAATGCGGTCCACCTTATCGTAGTCGATTTCGGGGAAAACTATCTGCTCAGCAATACCAAAGGAGTAATTACCTCTACCGTCAAAGGAACGGGGGTTTAGACCTTTAAAGTCCTTTACACGGGGAAGAGCTACAGAAATTACCTTGTCGAGGAAATCCCACATTCTCTCCTTACGGAGGGTTACCCTTGCTCCGATAGGCATTCCCTTACGGAGTTTAAAACCGGCCTCGGATTTTTTAGCCCTTCTCAGTTGAGGTTTTTGACCGGTAATGGCGGCCAAGTCCTCCATAGCCCTTTCGATTTGTCTCACATCTTGAACCGCCTCACCGACACCCATATTGACGGTAACCTTCACAATACGGGGAACCTGCATAGGGTTTTTGTAACCGAACTTTTTAACCAATAGAGGAACAACTTCCTCTTTGTATTTTTTGTAGAGTCTCGGAACGTACTTTTCTTCTGCCATTACTTCCTACCTCTCCTATTTCTTAATAGGTTTTTTGCTTACAACATCCAAACGGGTTCCGCTTTTTTTAGCCACCCTGTATTTAACGAGATATCCGTTTTCCTCAACAGTTTCAAAGCCCACCCTGGTAGGTTTGCCGGTTTTGGGGTCAACAAGCATCACGTTGGAGATATCTATAGGAGCTTCGAACTCTACGATTCCGCCTTCCGAAACTTGGGTAGCCCTTACATGTTTCTTTCTAAGGTTTACACCTTCAACTATTACCCTCACTTTGGTTCTTATAACTTCACCCTTTTTGTTTCTTTCTTCCTTTTTTAGGACTTTTAAGACCCTTCCCTGTTTACCTTTATCGCGTCCCCTCAATACAACAACCAAATCGCCTTTTTTAATTTTTGCAGCCATTTTGCTCCTCCGTTAGATAACTTCGGGTGCCAAGGAGGCTATTTTTGTATAACCTTTGTTTCTAACTTCCCTTGCGATAGGTCCGAGAATACGGGTTCCGAGAGGCTCTCCATATTGGTTTAAAAGAACAACCGCATTGTCGTCGAACTTTACATAGCTTCCGTCGGGTCTTCTTACCTCTTTAGCGGTTCTTACAACAACAGCCCTGTAGATTTTTCCTTTCTTAGCGTTTCCGTCCGGGGTAGCCTGTTTAACGGTTACGGTAATTACATCCCCCAGGGTGGCATACTTTTTTCTTGCCCCTCCGGGGATACCTATACATTGAACCTTTTTAGCCCCGGAGTTATCGGCAACGTTGAGGTAGGTATATCTTTGAATCATGGTTTTCCTCCCGCAAAATGTTTTATAATAACATATTTCAG
>JALSNH010000130.1 GCA_026987085.1 Aquificota bacterium
TCCAACTCTACATCGGAAGGGGGATAGCCTACAGAAGTTTTGACCGTAAAGCGGTCCAGTTGGGAGTGGGGCAAAGGGAAGGTTCCCCACTCTTCAAACGGGTTTTGGGTAGCTATAACAAAAAAAGGTTTGGGTAGTTTAAAGGTTTCACCTTCGACCGTAACTTGACCCTCCGCCATAGCCTCAAGGAGGGCCGATTGGGTTTTAGGAGAAGCCCTGTTTATTTCGTCCGCCAAAAGGATATTTGTAAAAATGGGTCCCGGTTTGAAAACAAAATCCCCCTTTTGGGGGTCGTAAATAAAGGTTCCCAATAGATCCGCCGGCAAGGTGTCGCTTGTAAATTGAAACCTTTTAAAGGAGAGGTTTAAAACCCTTGCCACCGTAAGGGCGAGCAAAGTTTTTCCTACACCGGGAACGTCCTCGAGAAGAATATGCCCGCCCGACAGGAGGGCTGCAATGGTATACTCCGCAACCTTCCGCTTGCCTTTTACAACCTGCTCTATGTTATCCAAAAGCCTTAAGTAATCCACCTGTAAAAAAAATATCTTTAAAGGGAAGCTATTGGAAAAGTTGCACAACCTCGTCGGGGATAAAGTCCCTATTTGCCTTATCGAGGTGAATATGAATTACTCCGGGAAGTCTCCTTATTTCGGAAACAACCTTATGAACGTCCCTTATAGGGATTGTTGCAACCACATTCAACCTATCGTCGTAAAAAATTTCCCTTACAAGCTCCCTGAAAGGTTTGGAAAAGAGCTCCATTTTCCCTATTTCGTCGATAACTATAACCTTTCTCCTATCTTTACGGGCCTCGTTTATAGCCCTTTCCAAAAGCGGTAGGGCTATCTCCTCAAAATATTTCACATTTACACCGTAGGAGCCAACCAACTTTTTGGAGGTAAAAATTTTGGAGGCGAATATCTTTTTCTTCCCGTCGGTTGTAATAATTCTAAAGCCGGTCCTCTTTTTAGTTTTTGGGTCCCTTACCTCTTCGGTCCAAAAACCGATAGCCCTATTGCCGAGCTTTTCAACTATTTTCTTTATTGCGGTGGTTTTTCCGCTCCCGGGTTCGCCTGTTATTAAAACCTTTGTTCCCATTACTCGTTTTCTCCTTTAGAACCTTTGATAATTTCGGTAATCTTTACAACCGCAACACCTTTGGGAACCTGCATTAAACTTCTCTCCTCCTGCGGGAGGTTTTGGAGCTGGGTTTCTATAAACTCCAAGAGTTGTTCCATCTGCCTTTGCATCTCCTCGAGCTGTTCCTTCATTCGGAGGATAATTTCCACGCCCGCAAGGTTTACACCGAGCTCCCTCGTAAGGGTGAGTATAAATTCGAGCCTTTCGAGGTCCTCTTCGGTATAGATACGGTTGTTGCCGGCCGTTCTTTGCGGTTTTAAAAGTCCCTCCCGCTCGTAGAGGCGCAGAGTTTGGGGGTGGATGTTATACATTCGTGCTACCATCCCAATCGTATATAAACCTTTTCTTTTTTTCATACCGCCACCTCCTTAGATTTTTCTTTTTCGAACCCTCTCCGGTTTGGGTAGTTCCTTTTGAAGTTCCTCAAGCAGTTGTTTAATTCTCTTTTCCTTACCGGTTATTTTTGCAAGCCACCCGAAGGAGGGAACGTCTATATGGAACCTCACTATTAGGTCTCCCCTACCCTCCCCCTTTAGGCGGGGCATACCTTTACCCTCTACCCTTGTTGTGTCATTTTCTTTGGTCCCTTCGGGGATTTTTACCTTTATAGGTTCACCTTCGATGGTGGGAACTTCCACCTCACCGCCCAAAACCGCTTCGGGGTAGGTGATATTTACATCAACGTAGAGGTTATCCCCTTTTCTTTCAAAAATGGGGTGCGGTTCCACCTTTGTAATTATGTAGAGGTCTCCGGGAGGCCCCCCAAACCTACCTTCGTGACCTTTCCCTTCCACTTTAAGTTTTGTTCCATTGTCTACTCCGGGAGGTATCTTTACCTTTACCTCTTCCTGTTTGAGGACAAAACCTTTACCTCCACATTCGGGACAAGGTTCCGCTATAACACCGCTACCCTTGCAGGTGGGACAGGTTTCCTCCAAAACCATCCAAGGGTTGGGTTGATACCTAACCGTTCCCCGTCCGCCGCATTGGGGGCAGACCTTTTCGTTGTAAACCCCTTTTCCTTCACATTTGGGACACTTTACCCTCCTTGTGATGGGAACCTTTATAACCGTCCCTTTAAAGGCATCCTCTAAGGATAGAACTACCGTGTGGTAGATATCCTCACCCTTTTGTGGATACTCTTCCCTCCTTCTACCTCCGAAGGGACGCCTTCTTCTACCTCCGAAAACCGCCTGTTCAAAGATGCGGTCGAAAATGCTTTCACCAAAAAAGTCTTTTATAAAATCCTCTATAGTTCCTCCATATTGGAAAAATCCCCCTTCGGGGGTTTGCCCGGTCCCTCCACCGCCAAAGGCTGCATGGCCAAATTGGTCGTAAAGCTTGCGTTTTTCGGGGTCGGACAGTACCTGATAGGCCTCGTTTATCTCCTTAAATTTCTCCTCGCATTCCGGTTTTTTACAAATATCGGGGTGGTATTTCCTTGCCAATTTTCTATAGGCCTTTTTTATCTCCTCTTGGCTTGCGTTCCTCGGCACCCCCAGTATTTCGTAGTAGTCTTTTTTTACCGCCATTGCTTAGAAATTAAATTTAACAAAGGAGTTATTAATAATTTGATACCAAAACTGTCAAAGGTTTTGAAATACCTTTCCCTTCAATGAACGGCTTTTATTATTCCTATCCTCGGTAAGCATAATTTCAATTTCTTCCTAAACCCGCTTAGGAATTTTTTCTTTATCTATCTATAAGAACTACTTATTTAACAAGCTTCTAACTAAAGTAGGTATTGCTTTCTTTATAATAAAGTCCTTTGGTTTAAAATTTCAAAATCCTACTTTAGGAGGATTAAAATGGCCAAAGAGAAATTTGTAAGGGAAAAAGA
>JALSNH010000131.1 GCA_026987085.1 Aquificota bacterium
TCTTGAAAGGTCGGCCATAGGGAAAACGAACTTTCCACTCTGTTCGGTTCCCAAAATATTACCGCTCCCGCGGATTTTCATATCCTCCTCGGCGATTTTAAAACCGTCCAAAGTTGAAACGAAAACGTTGAGTCTCTTTAAGGTCTCTTCGTTGCCCTTCTCTTTGAGCTCGTTGGGAGCTATTAAAAAGCAGTAAGATTGACGGTCGCTACGGCCCACCCTACCCCTCAGCTGGTGGAGTTGGGCAAGGCCGAATCGGTGTGCATCCTCTATCACCATAACAGTAGCCTCGGGAACGTCCACCCCAACCTCCACAACGGTGGTAGATACCAAAATATCGCCTTCTTTTTTAAACTCTTCCATCACTTTTTGCTTTTCGCTATCTTTCATCTTTCCGTGAAGTAGCAGCACCTTTTTATCGGGAAATAGTTCCTTCCACCGGTTCCACTCTTCGGTTGCCGCTTTGAGGTTCAACTTTTCGCTCTCCTCGATAAGGGGATAAATCACATACACCTTGTGGCCTCTTGAAAGTTCCCTCCTTATGAGGTTGTAAAGATTTCGTTTTTCATCCTCATAAAGGAGTCTTGTAATTACCGGTTTCCTACCGGCGGGCATCTCATCTATAACCGACACATCGAGGTCTCCGTAAATTGTTAAGGCCAACGTTCGGGGGATAGGAGTTGCGGTCATTACCAAGGTGTGGGGCATTAAACCTTTTCCCTTATCGAGGAGGGCCTTTCTTTGGAGGACCCCAAAGCGGTGCTGCTCGTCTATAACTGCCAAACCGAGTTTTTTAAATTCAACATCCTCCTGCAAAAGGGCGTGGGTTCCCACCACTATATCGACCGCCCCGAGTTTTATAAGGTTCTTTATCTTCCTCTTTACGGAGGGGGTTAAACTTCCCGTTAGGAGTATTATTCGGTCGGCGGTTAAGAAACCCCTATCGACCAAAATTTTTTGGAAATTTTTAAAGTGCTGTTGGGCCAAAATTTCGGTCGGTGCCAAAACGGCAACCTGATAGCCGTTCTTTACAGCCGCAAGGGCCGCTCCCATTGCAACAACCGTTTTTCCACTACCGACATCCCCCTGAACGAGCCGATTCATCGGTTCCTCTTTGGCCATGTCCTCGAGAATCTCCTTTAAAACCCTCCTCTGGGCGTTGGTTAATTTAAAAGGAAGCTTTTCCTCAAAGCGGTCTATAAAATCTTCATCAACCCTTATGGGTGGTGCCTTTAACTCTTTGACCCTCCTTTTTTGGAGTAAGAGTGCAAGACTGAACAGTAAAAGGTCCTCGTAAATAAACCTCCTCTGGTAGGGTGTTTTTCTCTCTTTAAGGTCGCCCAAACTTTCGGTGGAGGGCGGGAAGTGAACCGAAAGGAAAGCTATATCGCTCGAAGGAAATCCGTATTTTTGTAAAACCTTTAAAGGTAAAACTTCCGGAAAGTAGGGGGCAAACTTTCTAACGATATTGCCTACGGCTCTGGAAACTTTTTTTCGCTTTTGGGCGGAAGCAATATCTTCGACCTCTCCCCCCCGCCTTATACCGTAAATGGGAACAATCCTACCAACTTCGGAGGAGGAGGTTAAATAAACCTCCGGGTGGACTATATACTTTTCCCCCGCAAACTGCTTGAGCTTTCCGCAAACTATCCACTCGCTCCCTTTTTTGAAACGTAAAAGCGCCCTAAAGTTTTTATAGCGAAACTTTAAAGAGAGCCTATCGGTTCCATCGGTTGTTATTACCTCGTAGTTATAAAGGTCCCCTTCGGGGAGTTTTCTCGTTTCTAACACTTTTACCTTTACACATATCTCCGTATTCGGTTTGGCATAGCGGAGGCTCTTGTTCAGTCGGCGGTCCCTATACTTTTGGGGAAAGTAGTAGAGCGCATCTATTATCCTTTCAATACCGAGGCTTTTTAAAAGTTTGACCTCCTTAGGTTCCAAAAAATCGACCTTTTCAACGGGTATCAAAAAACTCTCTAAAGGTTTGGTTTTCCTTTTTAAATTGATTTTCGGCTTTTGAAGTTTCCTTTCTAAAATTTCCCTTAAATAGTTCAAAATGGCAACCTTTTTTTCAAACCCGTATTTGTCAAAGATTTTTAAATCTTCCTTTACGGGGTCGTTTATATAATCCGCAACCAACCTGTAGAGGTAATTTCCTACCCCTATCAACCTTTGGAGTTTTTGGTAATTTCCCTCCGAAAGTTTTTCGATAGCCTTTAGTGCCTTTTGGAGTTTCTCCTCTTTGGATTGTTCCATTTTTTAGAAATGTTTAAATTAAAAAAATTATAGTCTTATTTTTCCATACTAGAAGTGGAGATTATGTGCCAAACGCAATTTATAAAACCGTTTGTAAATTTAGTAATGCGGGATAGGGCAAAACAGTAGACCCAAAAAAGGAAACGGCAAAATCTTAAATAAGAGCCATCTCTTTGAGGGCTTTATAACATCTTTTGCAAACCTTTTGACCGTCTGGAAGCTCAACAAACTCACTCTCAGGGTAGTAAATCCAACATCTAGGGCACTTTTCACCCTCGGCGGGTTTTACACCTACCTTTATACCCTTTAAAGTCTCTCCTTCTACAACCACATCACCTTCAAAGTTTTCTATATCAACCTGGCTCACCGTTAGGAAAAACGGTAGGTAATCCAAACGGGGTTCAACAAGTTTTTTGAGGTCCTCAGGTAGGTTTAGGTATACCTTTGCCTCGTAAGGGTGCCTTATCAGTTTTTGTCTCCTCGCCTGCTCGAGGGCTCTATTGACCTCCTCCCTAAGAAGGAGCAAGGTTTTATAAACCTCCTCGAGCTGTTCGTCAACAAGTTCCTCTTTGGGTTGATACATTAGGGCCAAAAATACACTTTCGGGAAGATCCTTTTTAATAGAACTACGAATAGTTTGCCAAACTTCCTCCATAGTGAAGCTTAAAACGGGAGCCATTATTGTGG
>JALSNH010000132.1 GCA_026987085.1 Aquificota bacterium
TCTTTACACCCGGGCCGGTTCAAATTCCGGAAAGGGTCCTAAAAGTGTTGGGAGAACCAATAATCCACCACCGCACACCGGAATTTAAGGAGATTTTTCTCTATACGAGGGAGCTTTTTAAAAGGCTTGTGGACAGCGTGAGCGAAAATTTTGTCTACTTTGCCTCCAGCGGAACCGGAGCTATGGAGGCGGCGGTTATCAACTTCTTTAAGCCGGGCGATAAGGTGGTGGTAATAAATGCGGGGAAATTTGGCGAAAGGTGGAGTCAAATAGCCTCCACCTACGGGTTAAATGTAGTAGAACTCAAATACGAATGGGGAAAATCGGTAGATATAGAGCAGCTTAAAGAGGTTCTCGATAAAAACTCTGACACAAAAGGTGTTCTTTTCCAAATATCGGAAACCTCCACGGGGGTTTACCACGACTACAAAGCAATAGGTGAACTTTGCAAAGAGAGGGATTGCCTTGCCGTTGCCGACGCCATTACCGCCCTCGGCGTTTACAACATAAAGCCAGAAGAGGAAGGTATCGACATTTTAATCGGCGGTTCCCAAAAGGCCCTAATGCTACCCCCCGGCCTGTCGGTTCTATGGTTTTCCGAAAAAGCTGCAAAGCGGTTGAATAAGGATATTCCCAAATACTACTTCGACGTTGCCAAGGAGGTTAAAAAGCAAAAAGAAGGTTCCACAGCCTACACGCCGGCGGTAAGTCTCATTATCGGACTAAGAGAGAGCCTTGAAATGCTCCTCGAGGAGGGTATGGAAAATGTCGAAAAAAGGCACCGCTTGATGAGTGAAGCGACCCGCAAAGCGGTAGAGGCTTTGGGCCTAAAGGTTTTTGCTGAAAATCCCGCTATCTCCGTCACGGCGGTATACACCGAGCGGGCGGAGGAGATTAGAAAGGGGCTGTTAAAACTTGGCGTAAGGACCGCGGGAGGTCAGGACCACCTAAAGGGCAAACTTTTCAGAATCTCCCACATGGGGTATCTCGATACTTTGGACCACCTTTCGGCAATAGGAGCCTTAGAAATGGTCCTTTCTAAGTTGGAAAATAGAAACCTCCTCGGGGTTGGAACAAAAGCTTTCCAACAAAAGGTTTTGGAGGAAGGGAAACTCCTTTAGTTTTTTGTTTTATCTTTTTACCAAAATGGGTAGCGTATTGAAACTTTACACCTCCTTAGAGGAAAAGTTAGGAAAAGAAACCGCTAAAGTTATCACCGAAGCTGTAGAGGAACTGACTAAAGAGAAGAAAAATGAACTGAAAATGGAACTTAAAGAGGAACTCGCCAACGAACTTGCCACAAAGAGGGATATTTACGAACTAAAGTTGGAAATAGAAGAAATCACAAGAAAGGATATTTACGAGTTAAAGGTTGAACTGGAAAAGGTAAGAAAGGAAATAGAGCGCACTAAAGCGGAGATGCTTAAATGGTTTATAGGACTGTTTGTAAGTTTGGTTATTTTCTTGGTAGGTTGGAGTTGGACATTAATCAAACTGGTCCTTCAGAAGTAAGCTAAAACATTTTATGTCCGATAACTTTAAGGAGCTTTGCAATCGGTTAAAACTCGTTAAAGCCGTTATTACCGATGTCGACGGTGTATTGAACGACGCAAAACTCTACTATATTCCCGCCGAAGGCGGGGTTTATATCTCCAAATTTTTCAACGTAAAGGACGGCCTCGGAATAAAGCTTTTGAAATTGGCGGGGATAAAGTTCGGTGTTGTTACCGGCCGAAAAGATAGGGTGGTCGAATACCGCTGCAAAGAGCTCGGTTGCGACTTTTTTTACAGCGGGGTAAAGGATAAGGGAAAAGCCCTTCGGGAAATAATCTCCTCTTTAGGTATTAAAAAGGAAGAGCTCCTCTACGTGGGGGACGACCTAAACGACCTTACCGCCTTTGAGGAGGCAGGTATAAAGGTAGCCCCTAAAGATGGAAGTAAATTAATCCTTCCCTATGCGGATTGGATTGTTCCTGTTGAAGGTGGAAAAGGTGTAATTCGATACCTCGTTGAGGAGATTTTGAACTGTAAAGGAACGCTCAAAGAGGTTTCGGAGAAATTTTTAGCCCTTTTAAAGGAGAGAAAATAACAAACCTTAATAGGTAAACTCCTCTCCGAGGAACACTTCGCGGACATGAGGGTCTTTGGCCGCTTCTTTGGGTGTTCCTTCAAAGAGAACCTCTCCGTTGGAGATTACATAGACCCTATCGGCCAAACTAAAAACTTCCTTCACATTGTGGTCGGTTATAAGGATTCCCATATCGTGGTAAACAGAGGCTTCTTTTCCCAATTTGAGGAAGAGTTTTTTTAACTCCTCTATATGTTTGGGGTCTATACCCGCAAAGGGTTCATCCAAAAGCAGGTATTTAGGTCTTTTTAGGAAAAGACGGGCAATTTCAAGTCTCCGCTTTTCACCACCTGAAAGTCGTCCCGCCTTCGTATCCTTTATATGGTAAAGATTGAAATCCTTTAAAAGTTCGATAGTTGCTATTTGAGCCTTTTCCCTATCGGGATAGAAGAGCTCCGCAAACATATAGATATTTTCAAAAGCAGTAAGGTCTTCAAAGAGAGAATGCTCCTGCGGTAGAAAAGCAATTCCGAGCCTTGCCCTTTTGTAGGGGGGAAGTTTTGTAACCTTCTTTTGGTCGATAAATATATGGCCCGTGTCGGGTTTTTCGAATCCTATTAAACATTTAAAGGTAGTAGTTTTTCCCGCACCGTTGGGTCCCAAAAGGCCGACAATCTCACCCTTTCGGATTTCTACGGTCACTCTTTTAATACCTCTCCCGTTGGGGTAAAGCTTTACCAAATCCTTTGCAAGGAGCATTTTTAACTTTCCCTTTTTGGGTTCTCTTTGTAAAAACCCGCCTTGCGGAATGCCTTCCTTATTCCCCTCACCGCCTGTTTTATTCTCATTTCGTTCTCCACAAGGGCGAACCT
>JALSNH010000133.1 GCA_026987085.1 Aquificota bacterium
TGTAAAAGACTCCTTAAAGGTTGCCGAGCTTAAAAATTACGACCTTGCGGTGGTAGTGAAATTTTCCGACCAAAGGGTGGTTAGGGAGATTGTTCCACTCAAAGAGAAGATAGATAGAGAAAAATTGAAACACTTGGAGGAACTTCTTTAAACCGTTTCCTTCCAGAGGATATAGTCCCAATCCTCCCTCGGGCGGGTTATTCTGTATTCTCCATTTTCCACTATAACCTCGGCGGCACGGGGCCTCATATTGTAGTGGGAGGACATTACAAAACCGTAAGCCCCCGCACTCAAAATGGCGAGGTAATCCTTTCTGTTAACTTCGCAAATCTCTCTATCTTCGCCCAAAATATCTCCGGTTTCACAAATGGGCCCAACTATATCGCACCTAATAGTTTTAGGTTTCTCCTCTACGGCCACTATATGGTGGTAGGAGCCATACATTGCCGGCCTTAGAAGGTCGTTAAAACCGGCATCGACCATAACGAAGAGTTTTTCTTCTTTCTGTTTTAAAAACTGAACCTGGGTTAAAAGAAGCCCGCCGTTTCCGGCTATAGAGCGTCCCGGCTCCAAAATAAGCTGGGCGTCCACACCTTTCAATTTCGGTAGAACTATGTCGGCCAAATCCTTAGGTGTGGGAACTTTATCTTCGGGCTTATATTTAATTCCGAGACCGCCACCGATATCTATGTATTTGATTTCAATACCCTCCGCCCTAAGTTTGTTGTAGAGGTTAACTACCTTTTCAACCGCCTCGCCAAAAGGTGAAAGGTCTAAAAGTTGGCTACCTATATGGCAGTGGATACCGACCACCTCTATATTGGGCAATTGAGAAGCCCATTTATAAACCTCGAAGGCTTTATTTATATCGATTCCGAATTTGGATTTTTTCATACCGGTGGCGATTTTGGGATGGGTTTTAGGGTCCACATCGGGGTTTACCCGCACCGCTATACGGGCCTTCTTTCCTTTTTTACCGGCAAGCTCGTTAAGAACCTCTATTTCCATTTCGCTTTCGGTATTGAACATTAAGATGTCCTGCTCGAGTGCGTAATTTAACTCCTCATCGGTTTTACCAACACCCGCATAGACTATTTTGTTGGCGGGTATACCGCCTTTGATAGCTCTATAAATTTCTCCTCCCGAAACGGTATCGGCTCCGCAACCCTCTTCGGCAGCTATTTTGATAACACCGAGATTAAAGTTTGCCTTAACTGCATAGGCTATCAAGGCATCGGGAAAGGCTTCCTTATAGGCCCTTATCTGGTCCCTGATATGGTTGGCGGAATAAACGTAGAGGGGTGTTCCAAGCTCCTCCGCCAGTTTTTTTAAGTTAACACCATCAAAGTGGAGAGTTCCGTTTTTAAACTCCAAATAGGGGGAATATTCCTTTAAAAGTTCGTTCCGCATAAGGGTCTTATATTTTGCGGAAGCTCCTAAAAAGGGTTTTTAAAAAAAAGAAAACGCTACAAATTGTGGATAGTTCTAGCAATCCAGAGACCGGAAATTGTTGCTATAAAACATAGAAAGTTTGTAGCAATTACATAAATAAGGGCTTTTAAACTTTCACCCTCCATTAATAGGTTAACGGTATCCAAACTGTAGGAGGAAAAAGTTGTAAAAGCTCCCAAAAAGCCGACAATTATTAAAGCCTTTAAGTGGGGAGAGTGAACCCAAAAATTTATTGAGTAATAGAAAGCTAAGCCGATGATAAAACTCCCTATAACATTAACCGCCATAGTTCCGGCGGGGAAAGCTACCGCTAAAGTTTTTTGAACAAATGTTGCAACCAAATATCTAGAGATGGCACCTATAGCTCCACCTACAGCTACCCATACCCAAATAGGCACAATAGGTTTTGTAATTTTATATCTTTTTGAAGAAAATATCCTCAAAGGGCTTTTCCTGTTCCATTTCTATCCTTCCTTCGTTGGCCAGATTGAGAAGTCCCCAGAGTTTTGCCACATAGTCATTTTTAGTGGCTATTTTGAAAAAGGATAGTTTTTCTCCCAGTTTTAGATTGTTTAGGAGTTCCAAAAGATATTCCAAAACCTCTTCAAGGGTTGCCTTATGTAGAGGAGGTTCCAAGGGTTGTTTTTTGGATTTTTTCTTTCCTTTACCGGTTCCCGATTTCTTCTTACTATCCCTCTTTTTGAGGATTTTATTCTTTTC
This sequence comes from Aquificota bacterium, assembly GCA_026987085.1. Lineage (GTDB taxonomy): Bacteria > Aquificota > Aquificia > Aquificales > QOAS01 > QOAS01. The sequence goes on from JALSNH010000133.1 coordinate 2,173, forward strand.
TTTCTCCACCTCCTGAATTAAATCGTCCAACTCTATTTGGGAAAATTCTTCTGCAATCTCCTGTAGGGTTATTTTTTTGGGATTTTTTGGCCTTGGAGGTTTTGGAAAAAGTATCTCCAACTGCTTTTTTAAAAGGAAAGTTGCAAAGGCAACAACTTTAGCGGGAATACGGAGGTCATGAAGTTCTACCTGTTTGATTATTTCAAGATATTCCTTCAAAAGTTTTTCAATATCCACATCCCAAGGGTCAATTTTCTTCTCTTCAACCAATTTATAGGCAAGGTATAGGGGCTTTTCCTCCAAAGTTTTAAGCGTAATTTCTATAGTTTCCATCTTTGAGTTCCTATTTAATTAGGTTTTCAACAATATTTTTAAAATTTTTTAGTAAGGTTAATCCTGTTTTTTGGCTTTTTTCCGGATGAAATTGGAAGGCAAAAATATTTTCGTAGGCTACCCCACTGGTGAAATAGAAACCGTCGTAATCGGTCTCCGTTAAAACTATCTCTTTACTTTTGGGAGATACATAAAAAGAATGGACAAAATAGAAAAAGTCTCCTTCCTTAAGGTTTTCCAGTATCAGGTGCTCTCTTTTAGGATGTATCTCGTTCCAACCCATATGGGGAACTTTGTAGACTTTTTTCCCAAAATGGAGAACCTCTCCTTCAAATATTCCCAACCCTTGGTGTTCTCCAAATTCATAACTTCTCTCAAAGAGGAGCTGCAAACCTAAACAGATTCCCAAAAAGGGTTTTTTCCTATCTA
>JALSNH010000134.1 GCA_026987085.1 Aquificota bacterium
AGTCTTTTTCCAACCTCAAAAGGCTTTTTAAAAATCAACTTTTCCAAGAGGAGGTATAGAATTAAAGTTCCCCAGTAGATGGCCAGAAATGGTATCCCTTTCGTTAACAGGGCTAGAGATAGGAAAAGTCCCGATACAAGTAATGTTAAAAAGGCTCTTCTTTGCAGGTATATATGCAAGAAAATCAGAGCTCCCGAAAGGAAAAAAGTTAAAGGTATTTCCGGAGCATCATAGCGGGCTAAGGCGAAAACTTGTAAAGTAAAGAGAAAAACTATGGAAGCGGTTATTCCAAAAGACCAAGCTTTTAGGAATCTCCCGTAAAGGATTAACAGAAAAGCGGTAAGTATGGCGGTTCCAAAGGGAACCAAACGGGTAGCTAATTCATTTATTCCAAAAAATTTGTAGGAGAGGGCTGTTAACCAATAAGTTAAAGGAGGTTTTTCCAAACGGGGTTCGTAGTTGTAGGTGAGATTTAGGTAATTACTACTTTCTAGAATTTCCCTGGAGGTTTCCGCATAAAAGGCCTCGTTGGGTTGCCAAATATCGTTCAACCCCAAGTTGGCAAAATAAAGGAAGGCAACCAACAATAGGAGGGTAATTCTTAAAACCATAAAAGGTAAGGTTATTGAAAATCGCTCCGAAAGTTTTAGATATATCTTCTTCCATAGCTTTGTATGCAGTTTTGTTTAACAGTTAAAAGGTGTTAAAGTCCAAATATTAAGCTTTATATATACACCACCTGGATTAAATTCTGAAAATAACAACCTGTGGAGCAACTTTTGGATATAAAAACCTAAAAAGGAAAGGAGCTTTTTTAAGACTCCAAAAGTTCCCTTAAAAGTTTATTAACCAATTGAGGGTTCGCTTTACCTTTAGTTTTCCTCATTACTTGGCCTACCAAGAAACCTATAACCTTAGTTTGGCCGCTTTTATATTTTTCGACCGCATCGGGGTTTTCTTTTAAAACCTCTTCCACAACCTGTTTTATAGCCCCTTCATCCGTTATCTGTTTGAGGCCTTTTTCCTCCACAAGTTGGGAGGCGGTTTTACCGGTTTGTATCATCTCCTTAAGGAGGTTTTTGGCAATTTTTACCGAAATGGTTCCATCTTTAATCAGTTTTAAAAGCTCGGCCAACTTTTGGGGGGTTATAGGGTTTTCCTTCCAAGGGATTTCAAAGTCCCTTAGGTTCCCAAGGAGGTCGTTTAAGAGCCAATTTGCAACCGTTTTAGGGTCGTTGTAGAGTTTTAGAACCTCTTCAAAGTAGTCTCCCCACTCTTTGTGTTCCACTAAAGGTTTGGCTACCTTTTTCTCCAGACCGAGTTTTAAATACCTTTCGAACCTTTGGTGGGGAAGTTCGGGCATAGTTTCCCTTACGCGGTTAATCCACTCATCGGATACCTTTAGCGGTAGCAGGTCGGGGTCGGGGAAGTAGCGGTAATCCTCCGCCTCCTCCTTGGTTCTCATTGTGTAGGTTTTTCCGGTAGAAGGGTCAAAGGTTCTGGTCTCTTGAACTATCTCTCCACCCTTTTCCTTAACTTTAATCTGCCGTTGAATCTCGTATTCGAGCGCCTTTTGAACGAACCTAAAGGAGTTTACGTTCTTAATCTCGACCCTCGTTCCGAACTCTTTAGAGCCTTTTGGCCTTATCGAGACGTTAATATCGCAACGGAGCTGTCCCTTTTCCATATCGGCGTCGGAAACACCGATGTAGCGCATAACGTTCCTTAGGGTTTCTAAAAATACCCTTGCCTCTTCGGGGGTAGAGAGGTCCGGTTCCGTAACTATTTCCATTAATGGAGTTCCCGCCCTGTTTAGGTCCACGTAGGTTTTTTTCCCTTCGTGGATATTTTTACCGGCGTCCTCCTCGAGGTGGAGCCTTCTAATTCTTACCCTTTTGGTGGTTCCATCTTCCAACTCTATGTCGAGGTAGCCGTCGGTTACTAAAGGGAGCTCGTATTGGGAAATTTGGTAGCCCTTCGGGAGGTCGGGGTAAAAGTAGTGTTTCCTCGCAAAGACCGAATAATTGTGAACCTTACCGTTTAGGGCAATTCCCGCCCTTATACCGTATTCTACCGCCTGTTTGTTTATAACCGGCAAAGCTCCCGGCATACCGAGACATACGGGACAGACATTGCTGTTAGGTTCGGAGCCAAACTCTACGGGGCAAGAGCAAAACATTTTGGTTTTTGTTTTCATCTGGACGTGTATTTCAAGACCGATAACAGCTTCCCAATTTCCAAAATCGTAGGACATAGAAAATGTAGTTTAGCCGAGAGCGGGCGACGGGACTCGAACCCGCGACCTGCGGCATGGGAAGCCGCCGCTCTACCAACTGAGCTACGCCCGCTCTAAAGAGCCGGCGGTGGGATTCGAACCCACGACCTCAGGCTTACGAAGCCCGCGCTCTGCCGCTGAGCTACGCCGGCTTCCAAATAATTTAAATTTAGCCAATTTCTTTGTCGAAAGGAAATTCTAAAAGTATCCAACTACAATGGTAATATAGTCAAAAAATGCAATTTTCGGTAGATGGTAGAGATTATGCCCTTTTGAAGGTCCATTTGCAAGAAGAAACTCTTTATGCAGAAAGCGGGGCTATAGTTTTAATCGACAAAAGTTTAAAAGTTAAAACAACTTCCTACGGAGGAGTTTTGAAAAGTCTATTAAGAAAACTCTTTGCGGGGGAAAGTATCTTTTTACTCCAAATAGAGGGCACGGGTGAAGTTTGGCTGGCTCCACCTTTGCCGGGAGAGATTGAAGCTGTTCAACTGAACAACGAGTGCTATATCGTTCAGGACTACGCCTATTTAGCCCATACGGGGGACCTTAAATTTTCCTTTGTCCACAACGGGTTAAAAAGTTTCTTAGGAACTAAACTTATTTGGTTGAAAATTTGTGGAACGGGAACTTTGTGGGTCTCCGGATATGGAAGCCTTGAATGGGTCGAAGTTAACCCAAACCAAATGTTGGACCCTCTACATTTTGTAACCTTTAGGGAAACAGAATTCCAACTAAAAAGCGTCACGAAGGGTTTTAAAAATTCACTTTTTGACGGTGAGGTGGACTTTTTGAATTTTAAAGAACCCACAAAGGTTTTACTCCAAAGTCGAGTAATCCCGCCTTTGGCGGAAGTGGTGACTAGATATACTCCACAAAAGGCGGTAAAGAATTTACTCCTAAAAAGGAGACCTTTTTAAAAACCACCTAAAAAAGGTTATTCAAATAAAGGAAAACTGTAAAAGAACCATTCTAGATTTCTACAAAGAAGGCAAGCTTCAAATCCACTAAGTGGGTATAAAACACATAAACACCTTCTTTAACTTTTTTAAGCCTATACTGATGTTTCAATTCCACTAAGTGGGTATAAAACTTCAACTTTTACAGGTTTAGAAAATCTTTCCGCCAAAGTTTCAATTCCACTAAGTGGGTATAAAACCCTATCACTGTCCCCCTTTCAACCTTCCCTAAACCTTGTTTCAATTCCACTAAGTAGGTATAAAACCCTATCAAGGTTTTAGCGGAAAGATTCCCTTCCTTAAATTTCAATTCCACTAAGTAGGTATAAAACTCAACGCTCAGCTCTTCTATTTCTGAAGGAGGAAAGATTTCAATTCCACTAAGTCGGTATAAAACCTAATTGTTAAAGTTCCCATTCCTCCAAACAGATAGCATTTCAATTCCACTAAGTGAGTATAAAACCCTGCAACATGCAAACCATTTTCAGTTGCCAAGGAGCCTACCTCTCTTAGGTTAATTTTAAATTTTAAAACCTTTTGCAGGAAATTTCAAGTGGTTAATTTTCACTAACTTTTTAGTTGTGTTCCATACCTAATTTATTCGCTATGTTTGAGCCTTGAATATCAATGGTTTCCAGAAACGGAGTATAGATGCATAGAAATCTATAAATCCACACATCGTGATGCTAAAATGCTTTAATCTAACCCTTGCAGGACAAGGGTTAACTAAGCGATAAACCCAAAAAGGGAAGGTTGTTTATTTTTTCCATTTACCGGCAAACTTAAAATGAAACCTAAAAATGAGATTTTCAATTAAACTCTCCCTCCCTGAACCCGAATTACCAATCTATTACCGCACCGCCTTTGTCTCCTACATTAAAAAACTCCTTGAAGGAACACCCTATTTTGACCTCTACTACAATAGGAAATTCCCTAAACCTTTCACCTTTGCGGTTTATCTACCTATAAAAACCATTATAGGAAATAAAATCCTTTTAAAAACCGACCAAAGTGGCGAAACTTTTATAACTTGGAACGTTAGTTTTGCAGACCCTAAACTCGCTATAACCTTTGCAAGTGAAATTTTGAAAAAGCAACACCACAATTGGAGAAACGAAATAGAACTCCAACTAAAGGAAATAAAACCCGTAGAGGATAAGATTCCCGAAGGTACTACAAAGGTAGTTTTTAAAACTCTCTCACCTATCCTAATAAGGGACAAAAACAAAAGGGTAGTTGAACCTACCGACCCAAAATTTGAGGAGGAATTTAATAAAGTCCAAGAGAGGATTTTTAAAACTTTGGGATTCTCCTATAGTTGGGTAAAGATTCGTCCCAAGAGGTGCGAAAAGAAGAGCACCTTTTACTGTGTAAAAAAGGTGGTAGTCAAACTTAAGTTGGCGAAATATGAAAAGGAAACCCAAAAGGAGCTTTTAAAACTCCCTGCCTACGAAGGGATTTTTGAATTGAAAGGCCAACCGGAGGTTTTAAAAAAGCTCTACCAAAAAGGGTTAGGGCAAAGGACGGCGGAAGGTTTTGGAATGGTTGAGGTTATTTAACCAGAGCAAGGTCGAAAACTTTTTCGATATTATCCACAAAGTGGAAATGCATTTTATCCCTTACAAACTCCGGTAGGTCCTCTTTAACCTCTTTCTCATTTTCTTTAGGAAGGATAACTTCGTAAATTCCCGCCCTTTTGGCGGCAAGGACCTTTTCCTTTATACCTCCTACGGGTAGAACCTCCCCGGTAAGGGTAATCTCTCCGGTCATAGCGATATCGTTTCTAACCGGCGTTTCGGTAAATACCGAGAGCAAAGCGGTGGCTAAAGCTATACCTGCGGAAGGGCCATCTTTAGGAATTGCAGCCTCCGGGACGTGGATATGAACATCGTGCTTTTCAAAAGCTTCGGCATCTATACCGTAGCGCTCCGCGTTTGCCCTTATATAGGAGAGGGCGGTATGGGCGCTCTCTTTCATAACCTCTCCCAGCTTTCCGGTAAGTATCAATTTGCCCTTACCGGGCATTTTTATAGCTTCGATAAACATAATTTCACCGCCGAGCTCGGTCCAAGCGAGGCCGGTAACCACCCCCACTTTTGGTTCCTCTTTCTTGGTAGGTATAAATCTCGGCGTTCCGAGGAATTTTCTTACCATTTCGGCTGTTACTACAAAGGGAGGTTTTTCACCCTCCAACTTTTTAACCGCAAGCTTTCTTAAAACTGCAGAAATCTGCCTTTGAAGGTTTCTAACCCCCGCCTCGTGGGTGTAGCGTCTAATTATTTCGAGAATAGCCTCTTCCGTAAATTGGACCTCATTAAGTTTAAACCCGTGCTCGGGAACCAATTTAGGTATAAGGTGCCTTTTGGCGATTTCCAATTTTTCCTCTTCCGAATACCCCGAAAGGCGCAATACTTCCATACGGTCCAAAAGCGGGAGTGGTATCGTATCCAACCTATTGGCGGTGCAAATAAAGATAACCTCCGATAGGTCGAAAGGTAAGTTTATGTAGTGATCGACAAAGTTTTTGTTTTGCTCCGGGTCGAGGACTTCAAGCAGCGCTGCCGCCGGATCGCCTTGGAAGGAGACTGCCATTTTATCTATCTCATCGAGCATTAAAACCGGGTTTTTCACCCCTACCCTCTTTATCGCCTGCATAATCTTGCCCGGCATAGCGCCGACATAGGTTCTTCTGTGGCCCCTAATTTCCGCCTCGTCCCTTACACCTCCGAGGGAGATTCTTGCAAATTTCCTTCCGAGGGATTTGGCTATAGATTTACCCAACGAGGTTTTACCAACTCCGGGAGGTCCCACAAATAGGAGTATAGGTCCCTTTGTTTTTCCCTTTGTAAGTTTCCTTACGGCCAAATATTCCACTATCCGTTCTTTTATCTTTTCAAGGTCGTAGTGGTCGCGGTCGAGTATCTTTTTGGTTCTTTCGAGGTTGTAGCGGTCCCGGGTTCTTTTGTTCCAAGGGAGGCTTAAAACCCAATCGAGCCAAGTTCTTAAAACGCCCGCTTCTGCACTGTCGGGATGGAGCTTTTCCAGTCTCTCTATCTCCTTCTCTATCTGCTCTTTTACCTCCTTGGGAAGCTTTAAAGCTTTCAGTTTTTTGCGGTATTCTTCCACCTCCGGATTTTTACCGACTCCGAGTTCCTCCTGTATCGCTTTGAGTTGGTGGCGTAAGAAATACTCCCGCTGTTCTTTCTCCATAGTTTTGCGGGCCTGCTCCCTAATCTTTTGTTGAACCTCAAGCAGACCCACTTCGCGGTTTAGATATTGGTATACCAAACGGAGGCGTTCTTTTACATCGACCGTTTCGAGGAGTTTTAAAGCCTCTTCCGTTTTTAGGTCCAAAATAGAGGCTACAAGGTCGGTGAATTTAATAGGCTCCTCAAGCTGTTTTATCAAATAAAGCAGGTCGGGAACGACCTTTTTACCCAAAGCTACAGCCTTGTCGAGAAGCTCCTTAATTTCCTGAATAAGAGCCCTATCCTCAACCGAAAGCTCTCCTACGGTTTCTTTATGAACTTTTACCTTTGCGGTAATAGCATCGTCAAAAAAGTATTTTTCCGCCTCTCCACGCGCGAGACCTTGAACCAAAATTTTTAGTCGATTGTCTTCGATTGTAGCTACCCTCAAAAGGCGGGCAACCGTTCCAAATTTGGAAATATCCTCCTCTTTTACCTCCTCTTTCTCCTTATCGTATTGAACGGGCAAAAATAGAAGCTTATTTCCTTCCCAAGCCCTTCTAACAGCTTCTATCGAAAAGGGTCTACCTATAAAAAGAGGAGTTACAACATTTGGAAAAACTACCAAATCCCTCAAAGGGACCGTATTCAATACCAGTTCCTCTGGAAGTTCCATATTCTGTTGAGGTTGGAATACCATCAAAGGGTTAAATATAGAGGGTTAAAACTTTTTAAGGTCAATTTACACCTTCCCTTATACGGGGGTCATTTAAAGCCAGCAAAAGGTCCGCTATTAAATTCCCTACCAACAAAAGGAGGGTTCCTATATACAAAGAGCCCATTACAAGGAAAATATCTTTAGACAACACCGCTTGGAGCATCAAAGTTCCCAAACCGGGCCAACCGGTGATAATCTCAACCAAAGCCGCGCCCGAAATGAGAGAGGCTATTTCAAAACCCAAAAGGGTAATAAACGGATTCAACATATTGCGGATTAGATGTTTTAATTTCACCCTAAAAGGTGCACCTTTGGCTTCCAAATAAACCATTAAGGGAGAATTTAAAACCTCCAAAGCCGAGCTTCTAACAAGCCTAATAAGACCGGCCAGTCCGCCCAAAGTTAAAACCGTCGCCGGTAAAATCAGATGTTTTATATAATCCAAAGCCTGCTCCGCGGGAGGCTGAGTCTCATAGTTGGGCGAATGGGTTCCGCCTACCGGCAAAATGCCCGTTTTCACCGCCAAAAACATCAGCAAAAAAGCCAAAAAGAAATTTGGAATCGACATAAAGGTGTAGGAAAAGCTCAAAATTAGTCGGTCAAAAAGGCTTCCCTTTTTCAAAGCCGCCAAAATTCCGAGCGGAAAGGCTAGAACCCAAGCAAAAAATGCGGAAGTTAAAGTTAACGCCAACGTATTTGGAAGTCTCTCCTCAATAAGCTCCAAAACTGGAGCGTGATATTGCAAAGACAACCCAAAGTTGAAGTGCAAAGCGTTCCAAAACCATTTAAAGAACTGGGTAATAGGGTCCTCGTTAAGGCCGTAAGCCTTTGAAAGTTCCTCCAAGGTTTGGGGAGATATTGAAGGATTTAATTTAAGCTGGTCCAAAATACTTCCGGGAGAAAGTTTCACTATTAGGAAGCTTAAGAACGATACCCCAAAAAGGACAAAAAATCCTTGGATAAACCTTTTGAGGAGAAAACGGAGCATTTAATTTTTAAAGGGTATAGAAATCCAAAGTTCCTCAAAGGTTGTGTTATTTTCCCTTTTTATTTCCACCTCTATATGGTCCACATCGAACTGTTTATATTTGGAAAAAACCTGAACAAGGTCCTGTTTTAAAAGTTCCGGAAAGTTTGGTGGAAGCTTTTTTCTCTCATATTCGAGAACCATCATAAGGCGCTCTTTGGCCTTCTTAGCACTATTTTCCTCTTTACTTCCAAAGAGCCAACTAAGTATTCCCATCGTTTAAACCTCCATTAACCGAAAAGAAATCCGAATAAACCTTTCTTTTCACCATAAAACTTCAAAGGAACATCTTCTCCCAAAATTCTTCTGGCAATATCCATAAAAGCTTTGGAGGAGTTGTATTTCTCTTCCAAAACTATAGGAATTCCTCGGTTGGTAAAGTCTACCAATTTATCCTCGAAAGGAACCACCCCAATAATAGGGGTTTTCAAGATTTCCTCAATATCTTGAACCGACATCATTTCACCCTTTTTAACCTTCTTCCAATCGATACGGTTAATAACGAGGTGAACGTCTTCTTTACCCATACTTTCAAGTAGACCTATTACTCTATCGGCGTCCCTTACGGAGGCGACCTCGGGATTTACTACCACCAAGGCGGCATCCGCCGGGGTGGCGGCATTCTTGAAACCCTGTTCAATTCCCGCAGGGGAATCTATGAAAATAAAATCAAAATCGAAATTGTTCTTAATATTGTTTACCAGTTCAACCATTTGCTCTTCACTTATTGCATCTTTGTTTTTTGTTTGGTTAGCGGCTAAAAGGTATAGGGGAAGCCCCCTTTTATCCCTAATGAAAGCTTTTTCCGGAGCGGCCCTTCCTTCCACCACATCGAGTATGTCGTAAACAATTCGGTTTTCCAGACCAAGGAGCATATCGAGGTTCCTCAAACCTATATCGGCATCTATTACCAAAACTTTCTTACCCAATTTTGCAAGGGCGGTAGAAACGTTGGAGGTTACGGTAGATTTACCAACCCCCCCTTTACCGGAAGTTACAACGTAAACCTTTGCAGGCATTCAATATCCTCCAAGTTAAACTTTAGTTGTATTTTATACACCAATTTTTAAAAACCTTATTAAAAGTAAGAAGTTTTTACCATTTCCATTTAATGCCTCTAAAAAAAAATTACGTTCCCGCAGCGGAATTTTTAAAAAACTTTAAAGGTTCAATATTACTCGCTTCCCACGAAAATCCCGATGGAGATACGGTAGGTAGCGCTCTAGCCCTTTACTTAGCTTTAAAAAAGCTTGGAAAAGATATAACGGTAGGTTGCAAAGATAAAGTTCCCTACTTTTTAGAATTTCTCCCTGCTTCGCGGGATTATATAAAACTCCCTACCGAAAGGGAGTTTGACCTTTGCATTATTGTCGATGCTTCCTCCCATACTCGATTAGGCGTTCCGGTAAAGGCAAAAAAATTTATGAGAATAGACCACCACAAAGGGGGAGATTTTTATGGAGAACACGATTTGATAGATGTTGAAGCTCCCGCAACCGCATTGGTAGCTTACTATTTGCTTAAGAACCTTAATGAGGAACTTATAGATAGGGATATCGCCACCTGTATATATACCGGTTTGGCTACCGACACAGGATTTTTTATAAACTCCAATACCGACGCCGATACTTTAAAACTAGCCGCCTATTTGGTGAAAAGGTATAAGGTGGACCCCCACGAGGTTGCGGTAAATGTAAAGGAACGTAATCCGGTAAGAAGATTAAAACTCCTCTCGAAGGTTTTAGATACCTTAGAACTCCACAAAGGTGGAAAGGTAGCCTCCATTTATGTCCTAAAGGAGTGGATGGATAAGCTCGGAGCAACCTACGAGGATACGGAAGGGTTTGTTAACTACGCAAGGAGTATAGACGGCGTTGAGGTTGCAATCTTTATTATCGAAAAACCGGAAGAGGGAGTTTGGAAAATCTCCTTAAGAAGTAAAGGAAACTTTGATGTTTCAAAAGTTTGCGAAAAGTTTGGAGGAGGCGGACACGAATATGCGGCCGGTTGCAAAATAGACCGTAAATACAGCCTCGAGGAGGTAAAGAAACTTTTATTGGAAGCTATAAACCTTTAAAAGCTCCAAAATTTTGTTCGCCGTATCTTCGGGAGATTTTTGACTTTTTACCCTTATATGGGCTTTCGAATAAACTTCCTTCCTTTTTTCGAAAAGGTCTTTTAATTCCTCCAAAGGTTTCTTTAAAAGTGGTCGGTTGGGATCCCTCTGGGTCCTTCTCAAAAAGGTATCAAAATCCACATCGAGCCATACCACAATACCATTTTTTTTCATATATTCCATAGCTTGCGGGTTCGCCCCCAGCCCCCCACCGGTAGCCATTACAAATTTCGGAAGATTTTCAACCACATCTTCTAAAACTTCCATTTCAAGGTTTCGAAAGTATTTTTCTCCCTTAAGGGAGAAAATTTGAGAAATAGTTAACCCTTCACGGAACTCTATCTCGTTGTCTAAATCCACGAAAGGATATTTCAATTTTCTGGAAAGAATTCTACCAACGGTGGTTTTCCCACTGCCCATAAAACCTACTAAAAAAAGCTTTTTAAAAGAACAAGGTATTTTTTTCATTTTAGAAATTTATTAAAAGCCCGCGCGAAGCGCGGGAAGTTTAACTTATTCCACAGTTACAGTTTTTGCCAAATTCCTCGGCTGGTCGACATCGAGTCCCAGCTGATCAGCAATATGGTAGGCCAAAAGTTGCAAGGGAACCACCGTGAGAAGGGGTGTAAATTCCTCCTCCACTTGAGGGATACCTATAAACACTTCCGATTTCTCCTTTAGGAGTTTGTCGTTTTCAAAACCCACCGATAGGACCCTTCCCTTTCTCGAAAGAACCTCTTCGAGATTGGAAAGCATCTTTTCGTAAACCCTATCTTGGGGAGCCAAGATAACCACCGGCATATTTTCGTCAATAAGGGCTATGGGTCCGTGTTTCATCTCTCCCGCCGGATAACCTTCCGCGTGGATATAAGAAATCTCTTTAAGTTTTAACGCCCCCTCGAGGGCGATAGGGTAATTGAGCCACCTACCGAGGTAGAGGAAGTTTTTAAACTTCCTGTATTTGGTGGCTATTTCCGAAAGGGACTCGTTCAGTTCGAGTGCTTTTTCCATCTTTTTGGGAACTTTTGAAAACTCTTCTATCCGTTTATAGAAATCCTCTTTGGTTAAAAACCCCTTACGGCGTGCAAAAAGCAGAGATGCCAAATAGAGGATTGCCAATTGGGAGGTAAAAGTTTTGGTGGCGGCCACCCCTATTTCCGGGCCGGCGTGGGTGTAAAGGGTAAAATCGGCCTCCCTATCGAGTGAGCTACCGACAACGTTGACTATACCTATAACGGAAGCCCCTTTTTCTTTAGCGCTGAGGGCCGCAA
>JALSNH010000135.1 GCA_026987085.1 Aquificota bacterium
GTCAAAAAATTTAACTTTATGGAATCTAAAGGGACAAAATGGAACTATCTATTTGTGAGATTTATCCAACCATTCAAGGAGAAGGCTTTTTAATAGGTTCCCCGATTACTCTTGTTAGGTTTCAAGGTTGTAATATCTACTGCAGTTGGTGTGATACAAAATATGCGATACCTTTTAAGGAAAACGTTAAAGTTTCTTTAGAAGAATTGTTAGAAAAATTAAAATGGATAGGAAGAAAGCACATCTTATTGACCGGTGGTGAACCTTTTGCTCATCCCCAACTTGGATATTTGACCGAAATTTTAATAGAGAACGGTTATTTTGTTCAAATAGAAACTAACGGAACCCTTTGGCAGGAAGAATTTGAAAAATTACCTCGAAAAGGATTTTACATAAGTCTTTCACCTAAAGCTTCGGTGAATTATCGGATAGACTCCAGAATTTTGAGTTTTACCGATGAACTCAAAATGGTTGTTGACGATAAATTAACTTTGGAAGTTATTTTAAGGAAAGAATTTCTACCTTTGGTAGAAAAAGGAAAACTAATCCTTCAGCCTGAAAGCAACAAAAAAAAATTTGTCAAAAAAAGTTTCGATTTAATAGATAAACTCCTAAAAAAGGGATACACGGCCCGTTTAATACCCCAACTGCATAAGTTGATAGATTTACCTTAAATCGGATTTGAAGCGGTTGTTTTCCTTAAAAAGTTAAAATTTGACGATTTATATCACTTGAAAGGTTTTTACAGTAATGCTATAGTTTTAATATTGTCGTTTGGAAAAGGAAGGTTCCTTAAAAAGGTAGAGCCGGTAGCTCAGTCGGTAGAGCAACGGCCTTTTAAGCCGTGGGTCCCGGGTTCGACTCCCGGCCGGCTCACCACTTGACTTATTAAAAGAAAGCGAATTATAATAAAATTAAAAATAAAGGCTGCCCCCGTCGTCTAGCCCGGTCCAGGACACCGCCCTTTCAAGGCGGAGATCGCGGGTTCAAATCCCGCCGGGGGCGCCTATGCTTAACCATACTTGACATAAGAAGCTTCCACTTAGAAAAATCTATTGAACCCTATATCCTTTCTTTCAAAAAGAAAGGTAGATTTTTACACCGGCTTCAAAGTGCAAAAAATTTCTCTTTAAATAAAACTACCAAGAATAATTTTTTCCCTTATGATTCCGAGATACACCCGCCCCGAAATGGGAAAAATATGGAGCGAAGTTAACAAGTTCCAAAAGTGGCTCGATGTGGAAATAGCTGTTTGCGAAGCTTGGGCCGAGCTTGGAAAAATTCCTAAGGAGGCTGTTGAAAAAATCAAAGAGAGAACCCACATAGATGAAAAGGTTGTAGAAAGAATAAAGGAGATTGAAAAAGTTTATAAACACGACGTTTTAGCCTTCGTTACGGCTGTAAAAGAGCTAGCCGGAGAGGAAGGCAAATATATCCACCTCGGTTTAACCTCCTCCGATGTGATAGATACCGCCTTAGCCCTTTTAATGCGGGAGGCCCTCGACATTCTAATAAAGGATGTGGAAGAGCTTTTGGAAGTTCTCAAAAGGAGGGCTTTGGAACACAAGGACACCGTAATGATAGGGAGAACCCACGGGGTGCATGCGGAACCGATGACGCTCGGCCTTAAATTCGCCCTCTGGTATGAGGAAATGAAAAGAAACCTCGAAAGGTTGAAGAGGGCCAAAGAGGTGGTTTCCTACGGGAAGATAAGCGGGGCTGTGGGAACTTACTCAAACGTTCCTCCTGAGGTGGAAAAAATAGCCCTCTCCAAGTTAGGATTAAAAGTAGAGCCTGTTTCCAACCAGGTAGTTCAGAGGGACCGCCACGCAGAGTTTATTTGGGCTACCGCAATAACCGCCTCCTCCTTGGAAAAATTTGCTACCGAAATTAGACACCTGCAAAGAACCGAGGTTTTGGAAGCTCAAGAACCCTTTACAAAAGGCCAAAGGGGAAGTTCTGCAATGCCCCATAAGAAAAATCCGATTCATAGTGAAAGAATTACCGGGCTAGCCCGCTACATTAGGAGCAATATAATTCCTGCCTTGGAAGATATAGCTTTATGGCATGAAAGGGATATCTCCCACTCCTCGGTTGAGCGCATTATCTTACCCGATAACTCTATAGCGCTTGACTACATTTTGAACCTCTTTAAGGAGATAATGGAAGGGCTTGTTGTTTATCCAGAAAACATGAAGCGAAATATGGAACTTTCAAAGGGTCTATATTTCTCCTCCAAAGTTTTAGCTAAATTACAGGAAAAGGGTCTCGATAGAGATAAGGCCTACGATATGGTTCAAAGGTGTGCCATGCGGGCGTGGGAAGAGAAAGACCTCGATTTTAAAACCGCCCTTTTGCAGGACCCGGAAGTTACCAAATACCTATCGAAGGAGGAAATTGATAAAATTTTTAATGTTCAAGAGTTTATAAAACATCGTGACATAATTTTTGAAAGAGTTTTTAGAAACTAAAAGTTTGAATTTTCCTTGATGTGGCAAACTTTAGATATTCAACAAGCACTCTTTTTAATTGCCTATCTTCTATGGTAATTTTCCACCTTTTTTCTCAAAAGGTAGTTTCTTTTTACAGCTTTCCTGTTTTTGGAGTGGAGCAAACAGCCTACAATCGGTCTTTTGACTCCTTTTAGGTAGACAGTAAGCCTTCCTATCCTTTAATTAAAAATTCCTTTAAACGGTCCGTATTGGTCTTATGAGCCCTTAGGAGCTTTCCATTTTTTTCGACCAAAACCACAAAACGGTTCAACTTTTCGACTTTTTTACTTCAAAAGGGTTCGAGAGTTTGAACGGTTCCATTTTTAGGTAGATTTTTCAAAACTTTT
>JALSNH010000136.1 GCA_026987085.1 Aquificota bacterium
AGGCGTCTCCAGCACCACCGGTTGGTCCCGCGCTCGGTCAGCACGGTGTCAACATAATGGAGTTCGTTAAGGCGTTCAACGCCGCCTCCAAAGACTACGAGCCGGGAACCATCTTGCCGGTAGTTATCACTATTTACAGTGATAGAAGCTTTACCTTCATTCTAAAGACACCACCCACATCTTACCTGCTCAAAAAGGCGGCCGGTATAGAGAAAGGTTCAGCCGAACCAAACAGAATTAAGGTCGGAAAAATTACCGTAAAACAGCTTGAAGAGATAGCCAAAACCAAAATGAAAGATATGAATACAAGGGACCTCAAAGCTGCAATGAGAACTGTAGCGGGAACCGCTAGAAGTATGGGAATCGAAATAGAAGGATGGGAGGGCTAACCGATGGCTAAAAGGGGTAAGAAATATATCGAAAGGGCAAAATTCGTAGATAGAACTAAAAGGTATACTCTTGAAGAGGCAGTAGATATTCTCAAAAAAATGGCCGAAGAGGTTCCCAGAAATTTTGATGAAACCGTAGATATCGCTTTTAGACTTGGTGTGGACCCCAAATATCCCGACCAGCAGGTAAGGAGTACCGTTGTTTTACCTCACGGTCTTGGTAAACCCATTAAAGTAATGGTTATAACTTCCGGAGAAAAAGTGAAGGAAGCAGAAGAAGCGGGAGCCGACCTTGTAGGTGGCGAAGAGCTAATCAACGATATTCTCAAAGGGCGCATTGATGTTGAGCAGTTCCATGTAGTTATCGCAACACCTGATATGATGCCCAAAGTTGCAAAGCTCGGTAGGATTTTGGGTCCCAGGGGGTTAATGCCAAACCCCAAAACCGGAACCGTAACTACCGATGTTAAAAAAGCCATTGAAGAGGCTAAAAAGGGTAGGGTGGAATTCAGAACCGATAAAGCTGGAAACGTTCACATGCCGGTGGGAAAAATTTCCTTTGATAGAGAAAAACTATTGGAAAATATAAAAGCCGCCATTAAAGCTGTTGTTGATGCAAGACCCCCCGGAGCTAAAGGACAGTATGTAAGAAATATTGCACTCTCTCTTACAATGGGACCTTCCGTAAAATTAGATGTGAATAAAACTCTGCTTCAACTCCAAGAAGAGGCGGCTTAAAGAGAGGGAGGAATAGCTAATGACCGGCTATGTAGTTGATGTGAACAGACCAAACTTGGCAAAGAAAAAAGAGCTGATACAAGGGTACAAGGAGAGATTAAAAAAGGCAAATCTCGTAATATTCCTCGACTTTACCGGCATAGACGCGTGGCCTATGTCCCAACTCCGTATGGATATAAGGGATAAAGGCGGCGAAATGGTGGTCGGACGTAATACATTGCTTTTTAGGGCTTTTATGGATACTGCCGTAGCTGAACATGAAGACGAAGTATTCACTGGACCAACGGCCGCCATCTTCTCCTACGGGGATATGGTTGAACTTACCAAGTATGTTATCGATGAAATAATCAAAAAAAACGAATCTACCAAAATAAAAGGCGGCTATTTGGTAGAGCACAATCAATTTTTAACCCCTCAGGAAGTTGAAGCTATTGCAAAACTCCCCTCCAGGGAGCAAGCACTTGCTATGCTTATCGGGGCCATCAGAGGGCCTGTTCAAAAGCTTTACAGCTTACTCAGAGCTGTACCGCAAAACTTGTTGCTTACGCTTAAAGCTTACGAGGAAAAGAAAAAGGAAGGAGGCGAGTCTTAAAGGGCTTGCCCCTTCCAACTAACTAAAAAACTAAAAGGGAGGTTGAAAGCTATGGCTAACGAAAAACTCGAAAAAATTATCGAAGAGCTCGAGCAACTTTCTCTCCTCGAGATTGTTGAGCTTACCAAAATGATGGAAGAGAAATGGGGCGTTTCCGCCCAAGCTGTGGCAGCTGTAGCCGCAGTTCCCGGAGCAGCCGGAGCCGGTGAAGCACAGCAGGAAGAAAAGACCGAGTTCGATGTAGTTCTCAAAAATCCCGGCTCCAATAAAATCAAAGTTATCAAAGTTGTTAGGGAAATCACCGGCCTCGGTCTTAAAGAGGCTAAGGCCCTCGTTGACGGTGCACCTTCCAAAGTAAAAGAGGGTGTATCTAAAGAAGAGGCTGAACAAATCAAAGCCAAACTCGAAGAAGTTGGTGCAGAAGTAGAAATCGTATAAGTTCCTTCTTCTCTTTTATCTATCCATTTATCGACACTTAAAAACCCTTCCTAAACCTTAAAAAGAAGTATATAACCTCCTACTTGGAAGGTCTCAGTTAAATTAAAACCCTTTAATGGGTGAAAAGAAAACCTTAAGAGAACTCGCTTTGGAAGAAATCGACAAAGTTAAGTGGATACCTTCGGCAGGATATAAACGTATCCGCTCAATGGTGGAAAACCGACCCGACTGGTGCATTTCGAGGCAGAGGGTTTGGGGCGTTCCTATTACGGTTTTCTACTGTAAAAATTGCGGTCAAATAATTGCGGATAGGGAGATTTTTGAACATATCGCCCAAAAGGTGGAAAATTACGAATTTGGAGCCGATATTTGGTTTGAAAAGGATGTAAAAGACCTCTTGCCGGAAGGTTATAAGTGTCCCAACTGCGGGGGAACCGAATTTAAAAAGGAAGAGGACATTTTGGATGTTTGGTTTGATAGCGGTTCCTCCCACGCGGCGGTTTTGAAACTAAGGGGTATCCAAAAGGCGGATATGTATTTGGAAGGAAGCGACCAACACAGGGGTTGGTTTCAATCCTCGCTTTTAGAAGGAACGGCCTCTTACGGTTATGCACCTTACAAAAGTGTTTTAACTCACGGCT